>JAUUZS010000511.1 GCA_030589835.1 Cyclobacteriaceae bacterium | reverse complement strand
TTGAATTCGAATTCACGGTAACAATCGTTCCTTCTGAAAGTTCCACTTCCTGAATTTGAACTTCAGCTACCAATTGTCCGGTGCCTTGATGATTTAGAAAATAATATACCGCAAATCCGGCAAATACCACAAACAGTAAAGCAGCGGCATATCTATACATATTTCCGAATAATGATCTTTGTGTAGATACAGGGGCTGCAGCTTCGAAGTCAATTTCATTTTCCAAGCGGGCCCATTCCTCATCAACTTCCCTGGAGGACTTGCCGTTCACCCGATCCATTTCATTCCAGGTCGCCCGGTAGCTGTCAAAGATCTGCTGGTTTTCATTGTCTTCAGCCAGCCAGACTTCTAATTTTTCTCCTTCATCAAAAGAGATTTCTCCACTAAGTTTTTTAGTTATCAGATCTAAATATTCAATATGTTCGGATTCACTTTTCATGCTATTTCATAAGTACCACACTTCAGTTTATAAATACCCTTATACATTATAAAAAATTGTTCAAAAAAAAGAATATTAACACAGTGATCATATCCGAAAGTTTTTCTCTCAACGTTTTCAATGCTCTTGACATTTGAGTTTCCACTGTTTTTATGGAAATATCTAACTTTTCAGCAATTTCCCTGTATTTCAATCCGTCAAAGCGGTTCATCAAAAATATCTCCCTGCATTTCTCCGGCAAGCTTTCTAAAGCCCTGTTGATCCTGCCTTCTGCTTCTGAAGATTCCAGGTGATCTCTGGACTCCACGTACTGCCCAAGCTCAGCTTCAGTTTGAGGTGTGTCGAACCGGGCCAGTTTTTTATGATCCCGAATAAAATTCAGGCTGCGGTTATACACCCCCTGAAAAAGATACGATTTTAGCGATGTATTCAAATCTACCTCATCGCGTTTGTTCCAGAGATTTATAAATACATTGTGAACGATGTCTTTAGCTTCATCAATATCACCGACATATTTCTGGGCAAAAGAGCACAATGGGGTAAAGTAACTTCTGAACAATTCTTCAAAAGTTCCTTTATCCAATGTATTCATGGCGTCTGATAGCTTTTTACCCAATTTTATTTAGTCTTGATGTTGGTGATAATTAATATTCAAAACCTAAATATCAAATAATTATCACTGATCAGGAATTAAAAATTTAAAAAGTTTGTGATTTGAAGAATAGAGCATTTCATTTCGCCAAAAAAAGGATGATGAATATAGTGAGTAAAAGGTAAAAGTATATTGCCACAGATTCACAGATTAGTTTTATGGGTTCTACTGTTATTATATTGGAACCCTTGTTGTAAGGGACGCCCACCTGCCGCGAGACCAATGTCAATGTTTCTTAATACTGCTTTTGGGTTTTTCTTTACTTCGGTCTCCGGTATTCTGACTTCTAACCCCATTTATTTATCTTCCATTAAATTCGTGGTAGAACCAATATAATCTGTGAATCTGTGGCAATGAAAATGAGTCATTTTATTTCACATAGAGCCATAAAATTTTTTACAAGGTGATTTTATTATTGTGCCCTTTGAGTCTTCTTTGTGTACATTGTGGTTAATTTATTCTGAGGAAGTATAACACTGGGTATTATTAGACGATACGTGTTCAATTAATAGCTATGAATTAATTTAATAACGAATCCCTTAAACAAAACAAGTTGGAATATTTAGAAAAAGCAACATCAGCATTTAGCAATTTCATGTGGGGCTTCCCATTGTTGATCCTTCTTTTGGGTGGTGGGTTATTTTTTCTCGTTTATTCAAGGTTGCTGCCTTTTCGATTTTTCGGGCATGCTATCCATATTCTAATGGGAAAATACGATAATCCGGATGAGCCGGGGCAGATCAATCATTACCAGGCCTTATCAACTGCCCTCTCAGCAACTATTGGCATGGGAAATGTCAGTGGTGTGGCTGTGGCCATTGCACTTGGTGGGCCGGGGGCTATTTTCTGGATGTGGGTAAGCGCACTTTTCGGTGTGGCTACAAAATTCTTTACCTGCTCCCTGGCAGTGATGTATCGCGGGCATGATGATCGTGGAGAAATACAGGGTGGCCCGATGTACGTAATTGTAGAAGGCCTTGGAAAAAACTGGAGGCCTCTTGCAGTTTTTTTCTCTCTTGCAGGAATGATCGGTGTTTTGCCAGTTTTTCAGGTCAACCAATACACGCAGGCCATCCGCGATATTGTGTTGGCAGACCTTGGCATCGAAGGGTCGTTTACTACCAACTTTATCACTGCCATCGTGCTTATAATAGTTTCTTCCATGGTAATTTTTGGAGGGATAAAGCGTATTGGAAAGGTTGCCGGAAGCCTCGTGCCCCTGATGACGGTATTGTATGTTGTTTCCGTCTTGTTTATTATTTTCAGTTCACCTGATCAAATTATACCAGGGATCAAACTGATTTTCACCGATGCCTTTTCCGGAGATGCAGTTCTTGGCGGAGCATTGGGGAGTTTGATAATAGTGGGAATAAAGAGAGGCACATTTTCCAACGAAGCAGGCTTAGGAACAGCACCTATGGCTCATGGCGCCGCTAAAACCAATGAACCCATCCGAGAGGGATTGGTAGCTATGCTAGGACCAGTTATTGATACAATTATCATTTGCACGATGACTGCATTGGCGCTGATCATCACAGGAGTATGGAAAGAAAGTGATTTGAACGGCGTATCACTAACTGCTGAGGCATTTAAGGTAGGGATTCCCGGATACGGGCATTATTTACTCACAATCTGCATTACAATATTTTCCATGACTACCTTGTTTGCTTTTCCCTATTATGGTACGAAATGCTTTGCCTTTGTTTTCGGCACAAAATACCAGGGATTTTACAATTACTTCTATATCGCTTCAATCGTTGTTGGGGCTACAGCCTCCCTCAATATCGTTATAAATTTAATTGATGGTGTATATGCGTTGATGGCCATCCCGACCATGATCTCAGCTATTTTGCTTGCGCCAAGAGTAAGAAAGGCTTCGATTAAGTATTTCAGGGAGTTGAAGGGAAAGAAATTCAACTCGCAAAATTCATAATTTTTCCTGCCTCGCCAGCGAGGCAGGGGCACCCAAATTGTTAATCTAACAATAATTATTTATAAATATTTTCCATTTGGCAAAGCAGGTGCTATCATTACGAATTCATTATACCTATCTTTAATTCTTTAGGCTAAACATAAAACACCATGATGAATTTTCGTATTGTTTCTTTCCTTCTACTACTTATCTGTTTGCAATCGTGTCAAGCAAATACGACTCAGCTTAGAAATTCCGAACATGATATGGTATTTGATCAATTGGCAGGCAGTTGGGATGAAGCCATTCCCCTCGGAAATGGGATGCTGGGAGCCTTGATCTGGGAAAATGAAGGGAAACTTCGATTTTCGCTCGACCGGGCAGATTTGTGGGATTTGCGCCCCATGAAAAATCTGCAAACGGACAAATGGAAATTTAGCTGGGTATATGATCAATGGAAAAAAGGTAAGTACAAAAAAGTCCAGCAACAATTTGACGATCCGTACAACAAGCTTCCCGCCCCAACCAAAATACCTGCCGGGGCTCT
>JAUUZS010000540.1 GCA_030589835.1 Cyclobacteriaceae bacterium | reverse complement strand
GGAAATGAGCTGGTAAGGCTTGACTATCGGTCACAATGGGACAAGGATTTTTTGGATTATCTGATAAACCTCGAAAAATATAAGCCAGTAGTTGTTTGTGGAGACTTCAATGTTGCCCATGAGGCGATTGACCTGGCCAGGCCAAAACCCAATTACAATAAATCTGCCGGATACACGCAAAAGGAAATTGATGGTTTTGATGGGTTTATGAATCATGGATTTGTCGATACCTTCAGGCATAAGTATTCCGATGAAATAAAATATTCCTGGTGGAGCTACAGGGCAGGAGCAAGGGAGAAGAATGTGGGTTGGAGGATTGACTATTTTTTGGTAAGCAATACGTTTTTACCTCAAGTAAAGGATGCCTTTATTTTGAATGAATTTATGGGCTCTGATCATTGTCCTTTGGGGATTGAATTGTGATAATACGTGAGCGTGTTTTTACAAAATAGCTTTAAAATTTGATAGGTGCATTTTTAGCTTTATTAAGGATGCATTTCCTGTGAAAATGAAAAGCTATTATACAGAGTTACACAGAGAAGCGCTGAGTTACGCAGAGAAGAAAAAAATAAATATAAGGTTAGTTTTACAAACCAATGGAATGATGTTTAAATCCAGTTTTTTTTCACATATCCTCATTATCGTATTTGCTTTTATCTATTTCACTTCCAATGCCCAGGAAATGGATTTCAGCAAAATCAATACGCCAATCCTTTTCGAAGGAGATTATAAATTTGCCTTTCGCGATCCGGCAGTGGTTTATCATGAGGATAAATTCCATCTTTATTTCACATTGGTTGAGCGAGCAGCGGATTCCGGAATGTATTTATTTACGTCATACAGCCATAGTGAGGATTTGGTGCATTGGAGTTTCCCCAGAAAGCTGACTCTCAGAGACAGAAACCTGAATTACAGCAGCCCTGGGAATATCATCAAATACAAAGGTGAGTGGATCATGTGCCTGCAAACCTACCCGACGCCAAATAAGGAAACTTGGGGAAATAAGGACAGCAGAATATGGACGATGCGTAGTAAGGATTTGGAACATTGGTCAATACCTGAGATTCTGATGGTGAAAGGAAATGAAACTCCCATAGCCGATATGGGGCGTATGATTGATCCATACTTGCTGGAAGATGGTAACGAACCGGGGAAATGGTGGTGCTATTATAAGCAAAATGGGGTGTCCATGTCTTATTCCTATGATCTTACAAACTGGAGTTTTGCAAGCTCTGCAAATTCCGGAGAAAATGTAACCGTATTATATAAAAATGGCGAGTACATTCTTTTTCACTCACCGGGCAATGGAATTGGAATAAAAAGGTCTACATCACCAAGTGAATGGGGAGGAGATGAATCCCTGATCACTTTGGGCCAGAAGAATTGGCCCTGGGCACAACGCAGACTCACTGCAGCAACGGTAATTGATTTGACAAAAAATTCGAAATTCGGTAAATACATCATGTTTTTTCATGGTTCATCTGTTGAAGGGGCAACGCCAACATACAATGCGCATAATAACGCAAGCCTCGGCATAGCCTGGAGCACTGATCTCGAAAATTGGGAATGGCCTGGTAAAGAATAATGACCGAGTCCTACTCCGAAACCATAACTTTCAAATGCAGATTGGCATTTTCCAGAATGGGTAATAAAAGTGCCAGATACCTTGAGGACTCCTGTACGTTGTAGGTGATGGCATTGGCCGAAATGGTAGCCCCGGATATCGAATCTATGTTTTTACCATATTCGAGTTTAGTTTCACCGCTGTAGCCGACGAATTGTTTCAACCAACCTTTACCACTCACCTCATGTCCATGGGTGGCCTGGTAATTGTAAACACGAATTTTCTCCACTTCTAAAGATTGATTGAAGATGATGTAATAATCAAAATACTCAAAATTTTCATCTGCAGAAGCTTCATCATGTCCTTCACTCAGGCCACAGCCACCCATCCGGCAGCTATAAATTCTACCTATGTAGGTGAATCCAAAATTTTGATCTATGGAACTGGTGATATAGATTTTACCTTTGTCGAGCAAAATATTATTATATAAAGAATCAGGCACTTGTATTTCATTCAATTCAACAGTTTCCGCTTTCCATAACTTTTGAATGTCCTTTTTTAAAACCTTGGGATAATAGTTGATTTCCTGTCCCATCGTAAGGAAAGAAACGGAACAAAATAGAAATATAAGAATCAGTTTTATGTTCATAATTGTTAATTCAACGTCATTAAGTCAAGCAATCAACAGGCTCGTAGGCCCGTGATGCTTAACTTCACGGTATTAGTTTTTACTACATTAATTTTAAAACCAGATACCGATACCTGCATTAAATGAGGCTGTGTAAGTATCATCAGCCTTGGTTTTTAGAAACTGCATATCTGCCTTGAGTATTGCTCCCGAAGCTACTTTCCATCCTAAACCGGTAGTGATTACTGTCCTATTATAGGTGTCATTTTTTGCGAGCTCACCTGCTACCTGATGATGGGTGTCAAATTCAGAATATCGGATAAATGGTATCAATTCAGTTTTGATGTTTCCGGCATTTTGAAAAATATTATAGCCGGCTTCGGCATAATAGCCAAACAAAGCACTTCCGAGATCAGTGCCCGACTGGATGTTATACGCTTCGGTGTTGGTGATTTTGGCATAGTTTAGCTGGCCTCTAACGTGCAATCCTTTTTTACTGTACCGTGCATCCAGTCCGATCATGGAAATGCCCACCACAGAAGAATCTGCCTGTGCGATAGCATCTGAAGCGCTTTTTTCTAGCCCGTTGTATAGGGTGGATTGCGTGTTGCCGAAATAACCAGATAATCCCAGATTTAAACCACTGAATCCGTAATACTCCATTTTTCCGCTAAAGTTGGGAGAGCTCATAAATGACTCAGCCCCTTTTTGTCGACCTTTTCTTAGGCCATCACTACCGCGCAATGTAGCACCATCATTATAACTGCTGAAGCCATTCACGATATAGGCCTGATATTTGAGATAGGCATTAGGAATATTTCCGGTAATTCCAGTGCCTATTTCCCTCCAGGTCGATGGCACAATATATTTGTCCAACATGGGTCTTTCAACACCCATAAATGTTG
>JAUUZS010000201.1 GCA_030589835.1 Cyclobacteriaceae bacterium | reverse complement strand
TGCTATCTCAAGGTGGTATAATTCCCTGTTGTAAGGGCAGTAAGGACAAATTTGTCGGCAAAACGGAATGTGTAAATAAATACCCAGCTCATCGATTTCCTGAAATTTGCGGTGCAAGGCATCAGTTGAAGGAGGTGAATTTTTAAGAATAATCTGCTTTTCCCCTGTGATCCGTTTGTACAGTTTCCGTTGAATATATTTTTTAACCATAATATTAAGGATTTCCATTGAGGTAAATGAGCTTTTCAGGCTCTATTTTATCACAATTATTGGATAGAAAATGCTCAAAAGTTTTCAGGAATTGGATTGCCTCCTTTTTGACTTTTCGAATATACATATCCTGCAAGGCACCGTGCTCAAGTCCGCATTCCTGATAATAATCTACAAGACTGCCATTGTCGATGGATGTAATTTGGTAATAACCGCTTGAGTAAATGATTTGAGGAACCCAACCAATATTGGTTTCACTTGATAGCATCTCAAAAACAATTTTTCTTTTGTCCTGTGACAGCGTTCTTCGCCAGGTAGATTCATGCTCAATGAATAATAGCTTTTGGTAAATGAACGATACATCATAACCGCTTTCATGATGCTGAACTAGCTCAATAGATTTTGCTCCGGAAGAATATTTGGAGATGTTTTCATATTTGTAAATTAAATCAATCAGGCAATCCGGATCAGCGGCCACAAACAGATTTCCTGTATATGAATAATAGTTTTCTTTTTGTACAAATTCATAATTCAATTCCTGACCTATGTTTTTTGATATAGGAATCAGCAGAGCTAAAAAAAATACGTTTATGAAATCGCCAAAGAATTTCATGTTAGAAATATTTTATTGCATTTCGAATAGCTGAAGGTTTCAATCTCAAAACCTGGTCAATTTCAGCATAGCTTAAATAGCCGCATTCTTCGCATAATTTTTCGTCATCACCATACCGGCAACAAGAATATGTTTTTCCACCTTCATATACCTGACAGATATTCAAAGGCCTTCGCCAATCATTTCTCAGGGCAGATTTCAAACCTGCCGTAGAATTCAAAATCTTAAACTTTTTTTTGTATTCTATCAGTTTCGATAATATCTCCTTCTTTTCATTTACATGAATATACAGTTCATCGTATCCATAATAAGGTGTGTGGAAATAGAAAAAGACGCCTTTAATTTGTTTGATTTCATTGATGTATTCACAGAAATCTTTGATCTCATTTTTATTGTAATTATTTATGGTAAAGTTGATATACAGTGAGCGGTGTTTCGATTCCAGAATATTATTCATGATTCGGTCAAATACTCTTCCACGCAAAAAATCATTGGTTTTTTTTAATCCATCCATGCTAATAAAAACGGTATCAGCCGATGTTTCGAGAGGAAAAGTGCCATTGGTATATATGATAGTGGCCAGAAAACCTAAGTTTCGCGCATATTGAACAGCATCTTCAAGCTCATATGCTCTATCGTGCCAGAGAAAGGGCTCGCCACCTTCAAAGTAGATGGTTCTCCCTCCTTTTTTGTAAAATGAATTTACTATCCCTTTAATTTGTTCAAAACTCAGGCTTTCGTTCGATCGCTCCGTTATCCTGCAATGCTTACAATTGAGGTTACATGTATTGTGCATCACAATTCCGCAAATTAGCGGAGTCGTTTTCTTAAAGAGTTGATGATTAACTACGTATTTAATTCCGTATGCTAAATGTTTCATAAGCAGAATTTTTTATATGAGGACTTTTGGTTTTAAGTAGATGTTGGGTGTCATCGTTCTTATTCCTTTAGGTGCAACAATTCCTCTTGATCAAAAGGCTAAGGATACTTAGGGTTTATTGTGTGTTGTTTATTCTAATCCTAATTGTATATACCTCGATTTTAATACTTCCTTGTAGTTGATTTTCATTTCTTTTGAAAGAAATGACTTGTCAATCCAACTCACTGCTTTGGGTTTGTTTTTAACCATTCGGTTAAATGCTCTCTTTATCTGTTTGTCAGTAAGGCCCAAGCCTTTTCCCAGTTGTTCAAAGTGCTCTTGTCTTAGTTTCTTTTTTTTGCCAGCGAGTGATAACGCTAGCTCTTCGGTATCCTCTGGAAAGAGAATAGCAACGTTTAACAGGTCATAGGCTGATGATAATATCCAGCCCGAAGAACTTTCAATCATAGAGAAATTCTTTAAATGCATGTCACTATTACCCGTTAGAAAGGAGAATATTGCCAATTCAAAATAGAATAATTTATCCAGTAAAGTATTTTCAGAGAAGCGATCAAGGGCCTTACCTACTTTCTCCATGGATCCTTTATACTTATCGAATGCTTCTGTGATTTGAAACATGTCGATCATATGTGTCTTTTCTCCATCAGCTGTACGATCAATTCGTTTTGTTATGTAAGAAAGTTCTCCAGATGCTAATCGTATTAATGATGAAGGCACCACTCTAATACCAAACGTTTCTGCTATACGCATTGTTACATGTTCGTTTTCAGGCATTTCAGGAAATCTGTCAGATGGTGGTTTAAATATATATTGCCCTCCTAATGCACCAACAACTGTCAGTCGAGTATCTGATGTTTCTATAGTTTTTGAGACTAAAGACATAGATAATTTTGCCTGGACACCTGGTACAGCAACACGCTGCTCTACAACATTTTTGGCTAATTCAGCCATTTGATCTAGCGAATAATCAAGGATAGGAGGAATAGTCGTCCCAAAGAAATCTAAGGAACATTTTTCATGAAAGTCATTTCCTTTTTCTACAGCCTCGTAGCAATTCAAACATTTACGCTCCATCTTCAATTGGTATTGGTTGAACACTTACTGCTCCGATGCAATTTTGACAACAAGCCAACAATAATCCCATTCGGTCGTTCTGATTGATCTTCCAGTTTTTGGACGCGATATCAAGTAGCCAACCTTCAGGAATCAATCCTTCAAAGAATGGAAAGAGTCGTTTTTCTATGTAGAGCTTATCTGATACGGGCATCGTGAACGTGACGAAATCATTGGGATGATTTTTTACGTATTTGTCCTCATACTGAAATTCATATTCCCCCTCGTCGGTCTCGGTAATGAACCCGGCCAGATGGTCTTTATAATAAACCTTTCCACGTCTCATTTACCCAATGTTTTGATGCTGACAGGAGCCATTACATGGCCGAACATTAGAAGAACCAGGTTAACCTTCTCCATATTCATATTTGTTTTGCCCTGCTCAATTTTTCGAACTACAGTTAATGCAACTCCTGCACGTTCAGCGAACTCCTCCTGGGTAAGATTAACATCTTTCCTTCGTTCTTTTACAAATTCTGCTAACTGTTTCATTATATGCTTTTAAATATAAAGGTAGGTAAAGATACTAAATTATATGCATTTAAATATAATATGATTGGGCAACTAGTACTTATATGCTATTACATATAAAAAGGATGGTAATTTAAAATTTACATGACACAGATTAAATTGAATTGTATTATTATTCAGTATTCATCGGATATAACGGTTTCCAAATTTCCTGACCATTATAGAGCGTCCTTTATTGATTAAACATTATAAATATTTGTATCGTTCAATTTGTCTTATGTTTTAAGCCTTCCAATCGGGGAATAGGAGGAAATACTGAATTTGGTAGAATGCATAAAATTTTTCAGCAATGTTGAATTGAAAACAAAGAATAGAGAATCAGTTTCACCTAAATAAAATTGACTTAAAATGTTAAAAAAATAGATACTTTTGTTTCGATCAAATAAGAAATAAATTGGCTGAAGATTTAAAAATCACTAAAGGCGTTTCAAGGGCCGAAACCTACAAAGAAATTATCCCGCAAATCAAAGCGCTTATTGCTGATGAGCCTGATATTGTCGCCAACCTGGCAAATGTGACAGCTGTTCTTAAGGAGGCATTCGATTTTCTGTGGATTGGGTTTTATTTTGTAAAAGGCAACGAGCTTGTACTGGGGCCCTTTCAGGGGCAGGTTGCCTGCACAAGAATTCAAAAAGGAAAGGGAGTATGTGGCTTAGTCTGGGCAGAAAAAAAGGCAATCATTGTTCCTGACGTCGATCAATTCCCGGGGCATATTGCATGTAGTTCACACTCCAAATCGGAGATTGTGCTCCCAATATTCAATAACAATGAAGTCAATATAATTCTTGATATTGACAGCAAACATCTGAAGGATTTTTCTGAGCATGATGAAAAATATTTAAAAGAAATTATACAAATCGTTGAGGAGGTAATGGTATGAACTTAAAATTAAATTCTGAATATGGCCGGTTAAAAGCCGTCATCACACATCGGCCGGGCAAAGAGATCGAGCGGCTGACACCCTCCAATACAAGTGAATTGCTCTTTGAGGATGTGCCTTATTTGGAGGGCATGCAGAAAGAGCATGATGAATTTACCAGCCTGATCAGGGATTCAATCGGCGCACAGGTTTATAGGCTTCATGATTTGCTGGTTGAAGTCATGATTGATCAAAAGCTGAAAAGCCAGCTATTTGAATCCTCTTTGGCAAAATCAGATTCGGTTTTTTTAAGCGATGATATTTTGGCGCGATATTCTACGGCAGAATGTGCCAAAATGCTGGTTGCCGGGATTAAGGTGAAAGAACTTAAAAGAAAGATAAAGGGAGCTGAAGTCAATAAATTGGAGGATGAAAACTATATCATAAACCCCAGTCCAAACCTATACTTTATGAGAGATCCTGCTGCTATCATTCAGGATGGAGTGATTTGCAGCCATATGAAATTTTCCGGAAGGCAAGGGGAGTCAAATCTTTTAAAAACCATTTTTAAGAACCACCCCGATTTTAAGGAAGCATTCAATCCCATGTATTCGGCTAAGCCAAATGAAACAAATATTCCGACAGTCGAAGGGGGGGATATTATTGTGCTTTCCGATAAAGCCCTTGCCATCGGTTGTTCGGAACGAACGGATGAAAAGGCTATTGAATTGATCGCCGGGCAAATTCTAAATAAATCAACAGTCGAACGCGTGTACCAGGTAGAGCTTCCTTCCAAGCGAAATTTCATGCATTTAGATACAGTATTCACTATTATTGATGAAAACTTAATCGTTACCTATCCCGATGCGATGAATTCATTGCTTCAAACCTGTGTCTATCGAAAAGAAGGCGAAGATGAAAAAGGCGATATTATATTAAATAAGGAATGTGTTAATGAATCCATAATATCGGTATTAAAAAAAGAAATTACGTACCTGGAAATTGTTGAGACCGGCGATGGAAATCCGGATTTTTCTTCCCGTGAACAATGGTACGACGGAGCAAATGTTTTTGCAATTAGTCCGCGAAGAGTTATTTCATATAATAGAAATAAATTCACCAACCGCGCTTTGCGGGAAGCCGGCGTGGATGTGCTGGAAACAAGTTCCTCTGAATTATCACGCGGGCTTGGAGGTCCAAGATGTATGACCATGCCTTTGTGGAGGATGGAGGTATAGAAATTTGAAGAACAATAAATTTGGATTTAACCCACTTACGTGGGATGTAATATAAAATGAATTCAGAGCATTAGAACATATGAATAAAGAAGTGAGAAGTGCATTTTGAAGCTTATTGAATAGTGCACTTCATTTATCCCTTACTTTTTTCATTTCACAATTCGATTCTTTATTCAATTATTCTATTGTTCAGAACCTGATCCCGTTTCCGGGATTAGAAAATTTTACAAGCTATACCCCTACTAAACCTGTTCAGCTTCTACCGATTTTACTTCAGGGATCATGGATTTCAGCAGGTTTTCAATGCCTGATTTAAGCGTAAAAGTTGCAGAAGGGCACCCGCTGCATGCGCCCTGCAAATATACTTTTACGATTCCATCTTCAAATGATTTGTACTCAATTGCCCCGCCATCTTGTTCTACGGCAGGTTTCACATATTCATCGAGCAGGCTTTTTATTTTAATATCCATATCCGATTCCTCAACTGCTCTTTCCAGCGCCGATTCTTCCAATATGGGCTTTCCGGATTCCAGGAAGTTTTTGATATGCGCCTTCAGCTCATCCTGTATTTCCATCCATTGTTTGTCTTCGGCTTTGGTAACCGTGATGAATTTGCTCATGTAAAAAACGCGTTTCACATAATCATAAGCAAATAACTCCGCTGCTAACGGGGCATGCTTTGCACTATCCAGATCCGGGAAATCATAATTTTGACCGGGTTCAACTAGCATATGATCCACTACAAATTTTAGGGAATTTGGATTAGGGTTTGCTTCTAAGTATATATTTATTGATTTATCTTCCATAAATTAGTTATCATTTTGTGCATCTGTATTAACTCTTTTCATCCCAACTTGTTCACCTTCTGTGCTGGCGACTGTCATGGCTACCGTTGCATCGCCGGTTATATTCACAACAGTTCTCAACATATCAAGTGGACGATCCGGCGCAATAATCAAGGCCAGGCCTGCGGCAGGAATACCCGCAGCTTCCAGGACAATTACAAGCATCACCATACCAGCGCCCGGCACGCCCGCCGAGCCAATAGAAGCAAGAACTGCGGTCAATACAATCGCCAATTGACTTGTTAAGGTAAGTTCCATCCCCATGGCATGGGCAATGAATACTGCAGCCACACTTTGATATAAGCTCGTTCCATCCATATTTATTGTGGCCCCCAAAGGCAATACAAAGCTGCTTACCTCCTCAGAGACATTAAGATTTTTTTCTACACTTTCCATGGTCACCGGAAGTGTGGCTGAGCTGCTGCTTGTACTAAAACCCAGCAATTGCGCATCCCTGATACCTTTGAAAAAATCTTTGTAGCTGACTTTTGTAAAAAGCTTTAGTATAGATGGATAAACTATCAAGATCATAATCACCAAGCCGATTACAACGGTAAGGGCATACAGCATCAATGCGCTAAGTATTTCAAGGGCTTTTGATGGATCATTTCCAGCTATCTCAACAATCAGGGTAGCGATAAGTGCAAAAACTCCATACGGCGCGATCATCATGATGTAATGGATGATCTTGATAATTACATCGTTGAGGCCATCAAAAAAACCAATGACAATGCTTTTCTTTTCCGATTTTATTTGTAGCAGGGCAATCCCAAAAATGATGGCAAAGAAAACAATTTGCAACATATTGGAATTCTCTGATGCCGAGTTAACCAAATTATCAGGAATGATGTTTATCAAAGGTTGCAACGGTCCTTCGTCTTTTAACTGTTTTGCTACATCAGTTTTCTGAAACGCATCCTCTTCGTACATGTCCATCAACTTAGTTCTCGTTTCCTCTGTTATGATTTTTCCGGGTTGTATCATATTCACAATGCCGAGGCCAATTGTAGTGGCGAGGATGGTCGTAACCAGATAAATGCCAATGGTTTTCCCTCCCATTCTCGAAAGCTTTGAGATGTCTCCCAGATTGGATACGCCAACAATAAGGCTTGCCAGTATCAAAGGCATAGCCACCATT
>JAUUZS010000264.1 GCA_030589835.1 Cyclobacteriaceae bacterium | reverse complement strand
TTGAATTCGAATTCACGGTAACAATCGTTCCTTCTGAAAGTTCCACTTCCTGAATTTGAACTTCAGCTACCAATTGTCCGGTGCCTTGATGATTTAGAAAATAATATACCGCAAATCCGGCAAATACTACAAACAGTAAAGCAGCGGCATATCGATAGACATTGCCAAATAATGATCTTTGTGTTGCTAAGGGAGAAGAAGCTTCGAAGTCAATTTCATTTTCCAATCGAGCCCATTCCACATCAACTTCCCTGGAGGACTTGCCGTTCACACGATCCATTTCATTCCAGGTCGCCCGGTAGCTGTCAAAGACTCGTTGGTTTTCTTCGTCCGTAGCGAGCCATGTATGAAGTCTCTTTTGATCTTCGGCAGAGTTTTCCCTACTAAGTTCTTTAACTATCAGGTCTAGGTATTCAATATGTTCGGATTTGGTACTCATTTTATTTTTTACTTCAACTCTTTAGTGGCAGTTTAAAGTAGTAGTGGCAGTGTGTTCATTTCGGTACTGCAACTGCAAACTGCAACTTCCTCGTCTACTTCGGTAGAAATTTCTCAGGATGATTAATCATACTCCCTAGCATTCTACCCACTTCATCATATTTTTCAGTTAATTCAATATTAATATTTTCATTTATATAATTGCAATCTTTTGCAAAATCCAGCCAAACGCAAGACTCACTAGCTTCACCATCTGCATCAGTCATTTTGCTAACAAAGTGTTTCGGGTAAATACGCTTTCGGTACCCTTCAGCAATATTTGAGCAAACAGATCTCGATGATCTTCGCATCTGGTCAGTCAAGGAGTATTTCTCCTCTTTTGGAAAATCCCGGGACAAATTGAATATTTCCATAGCCAAATCATACGCTAATTGGTAAACTTTCAAGTCCTTAAATCCTCGATTGCTACTATTCATATTTTTAATTCATTTACCATCAATACCCATTTCAACGGCTATATTCTCTTTTCCTTCCTCCTGCTCCTTTATACCTGCCTTCTACCACTACCTCCTGCCACTGCCAACTGCTACTTTTTTCTCCTCCTACTCCTTTTTTCCTACCTCCTGCCACTACCAACTGCCACTTTTTCCCCCTACCACTTCCACTTCCTCCATTCTATCACACATAAGTTTATAAATACCCTTACTCATTATTAAAGATTTTGAATTATTAAAAAAATAAGCACCGTTATCATATCAGAAAGCCGTTCCCGCAATGTTTTTAATGCCCTGGACATCTGAGTTTCTACTGTTTTTATAGAAATATTTAGCTTTTCGGCAATCTCCCTGTATTTCAATCCATCAAAGCGGTTCATCAGAAATATTTCCCTGCATTTTTCCGGCAAGTCATCCAAAGCCCGATTGATACGGCTTTCCGCTTCTTCAGATTCCAGGTGATCCCTTGATTCGATGTATTGCCCGAGTTCAGCTTCATTTTGAGGGGCATCATACTGAACCAGTTTTTTGCGGTCCCGAATATAATTCAGGCAACGATTATGAACCCCCTGGAACAGATAGGACTTCAGTGAAGTATCTAAATCAATATCATTGCGTTTGTTCCAGAGATTAATAAATACGTTGTGAACGATGTCTTTGGCTTCATCGAGATCATAGATATATTTTTGGGCAAAGGAGCACAAGGGGGAAAAGTAGCTTCTGAAGGATTCTTCAAAAGTCGCTTTATCCAAAGAGTTCATATTTTCTGTTCGCTTTTTGCCCAATGCTGTAATATCCTAATTAAGATAAGGGAAAAATATTATACCCAAATATCAACTAATATTTGTTGAGAGGTCATGAAATATCCAACTAAAAATTACATTGTTGTTAATTCTATAAGCTGTCAAATCCCAAAACTGCGCTGCAAAACCAAGGTTTCTTTTTTGGATTATAATCTTTTGAGTAGTATTTGTGATTTGTCTGGTGATTTTTGTTATTTCCACTTAACTCAAGGCAAAAGCTATTTTAAATTTAAATTGGTTCGACTGTTATTTTAATGGAAAACATTGGTCCAAGAGCCAGAAGCCTGCCTGCCGGCCAGGCAGGTCCGAAGTCAGGAGTCGGAAGAAATGAATCCCAAAATCAGCAAATGTCAATGTTTCTTATTCCTGCATTGGTTTTTCGCCTTTTTTCACTTCGGTCTTCGGTCTTCCGACTTCTGACAAAATTTACTATCTTCCATTAAATTCAGGTAAAACCTTTTAATTAACTCAATTTGGAATATTTAGACCAGGCGATGTCGGCATTTAGCAAATTCATGTGGGGCTATCCATTATTGATTTTGCTGTTGGGGGGAGGATTTTATTTCCTGGTGTATTCGAGGTTGTTGCCATTCCGTTACTTCGGGCATGCTTTTCAGATCCTGAGGGGAAAGTACGACAATCCTGATGAGCCGGGACAGATCAATCATTACCAGGCATTGGCTACCGCCCTTTCTGCAACCATTGGTATGGGAAACATCAGTGGTGTCGCTGTTGCCATTGCAACAGGTGGGCCAGGGGCAATTTTCTGGATGTGGGTGAGTGCGCTATTTGGTGTGGCCACGAAGTATTTTACTTGTTCATTGGCTGTCATGTACCGTGGGCATGATGATCGTGGCGAACTTCAGGGCGGGCCAATGTATGTGATCCTCGAAGGTTTGGGAAGGAATTGGCGACCGCTTGCAGTTTTTTTCTCCCTTGCGGGAATGATTGGCGTGCTGCCTGTTTTTCAGGTCAACCAATACACCCAGACAATCCGGGATATTGTGCTGGCAGATATGGGCATTGAAGGATCGTTTACCACCAACCTCATTACGGCCATTGTTATTATCGTCATATCTTCTATGGTAATTTTTGGCGGGATAAAGCGCATTGGAAAAGTTGCAGGAAGCCTCGTGCCGCTGATGACCGTGCTGTATGTAGGATCTGTGTTGTTTATTATTTTTAGCTCGCCGAGTCAAATCATCCCCAGTATCCAGCTGATTTTCACGGATGCTTTTTCCGGTAATGCGGTTTTTGGAGGAGCTTTGGGAAGTTTGATTATAGTAGGAGTGAAGCGGGGCACATTTTCCAATGAAGCAGGATTAGGTACCGCACCGATGGCTCATGGCGCTGCCAAAACAAATGAACCCATTCGTGAAGGATTGGTGGCTATGTTGGGGCCGATTATCGATACAATTATCATTTGCACGATGACAGCCCTGGCACTGATCATCACGGGAGTATGGAAAGATACAAACCTGAGTGGAGTAAGTTTGACCGCTGAGGCCTTTGCTGTGGGTATTCCCGGCGTTGGGCATTATATCCTTACCGTGTGCATCACCATTTTTGCAATGACCACTCTATTTGCCTTTCCTTATTACGGCACCAAGTGTTTTGGCTTTGTCTTTGGCACCAAATATGACAAGTTTTACAATTACTTCTATATCGCTTCCATCATAGTCGGCGCAACTGCTTCACTAAATATTGTCATTAACCTGATCGATGGCGTGTATGCCCTGATGTCGATACCGACAATCGTCTCAGCGATTCTTTTGTCTCCAAAAGTGAGGGCAGAATCTATTGATTACTTTGCACGGTTAAAAAAATAAGGGGTTATCATTACTATTATCATTCTAATGTAATTTATGTAGTGTATTATAATTAATAATCCCACACTTTTTAGTGAACCGGTAACCGGAATAATAATTTAGTCTTAAAATATTCTCAATTTATCGACCAAACACGTGCGTTGATCGAAAATAGTCACAGGATTTTATTTTTTCTTAAAGGGTTATTTCATGTATTGAGTGATCTGCAACTTTACTTTTCAATTTAAATATCCTTTTTTTTAACCCAATAGTCACCTTCCTGCAGAGCCAATCTAAGTATTCCAATATGGATTTGTGATAATGAACTGCAAAATTGTAGAAGTAAAATCAAGATATAGGATATAATAATAAAAGAAAATGAAGAGCTTGAGTATCGGGATAATTGGAGTAGTAATGATGATAGCTTCCTTTTTGCCAGCACTGGCGCAAAAGGAAAAATTCCATAGCATGTTTGTTTATAACTTTTGTAAATACGTGAAATGGCCTGAGGATCAAAACAAATCAAAACTGATAATTGGTGTTTTGGGAAATGAATCAATCTATAAAGAATTATCTGCCATGGCATCCAACAAAAAAGTAGTCAATGGAAGATCGATGGAAGTCATCAAGTATAAATCAGCTTCCGAAATAGGAGATTGCAGCATACTTTATGTTTCCACTGCACAAAGTGGAGTAGTAAGCAAAATAAATGCTACTCATAAAAATAATCCTATACTTATTGTAACTGATCAGCCAGGGATGGCGAGTAAAGGATCTGTGATCAACTTTATTGAAAAGGATGGTAAAATAAAATTTGAGCTCAATCAGTCCAATGCTGAGTTGAGGGGTTTGAAGGTATCCTCAGCATTGTCAAGTCTGGCAATTTTAATTTAGAATTAATTTATAAACAAAAAAAACGACATGAAGCGTATAATTTATTTGAGTATTGTACTGATGATTTTTAACATCAATGCAAAAGGACAGGAATCAGATGAGGAATTGTTTGAACTGTCTTTGGAAGAGCTAATGAATATAGAAATTAATGTGGCCTCTGGAAAAGGAACGACATTAAGAGAATCTCCTGGTATCATCAGTTATATTGATGCAGAAGAGATTAAGAATTCAGGTGCCCGGGATTTTATGGATATTCTGAGGATGGTGCAAGGTTTTGAATTTGGTTCTGATACTGATTTTTCAATTGGTTTAGGAATAAGAGGTAATTGGGCTTATGAAGGAAAAGTGCTTATTTTATTAGATGATCAGCCGCTGAATGAGACAGCCTATGGATCATTTACATTTAGTCAACGAATACCTATCGATAATATTAAAAAAATAGAGATCATTCGCGGCCCTGGTTCAGCTATGTATGGTGGAGTTGCCGGCCTTGCAGTGATAAAGGTAACAACTAAAGATGGTGCTGATTTGAATGGAGGACAATTTTCGGTGAATTATGGACTTTCAAATGGCACTTCGGTCAGAAAAAATATCCAGGCCAGTTTCGGTAAAGAATTTAACGATGATTTCAATATGAGTGTTTCTGCATACCATAACAATGGGCAGCAAAGTGCCGAAACGTACCAGGCTATTGATGGAACACTTTTAGATTATAAAGAAAAATCAGACCTGAAAGCATCAAATGTAAATGTAGGCATGAATTATAAGAATCTTGATCTTAGGTTTATATATGATGAATTGAGTATAGCAAACCTTAGTTACGATGGTTATACCCAGTTTAATGGACTCTTTCTGGGAGCATCGTACCCAATCAAGGCAGGAGATAAATTGACAATTACGCCCAAAGTACAATATAAACAACAACGCCCCTGGAGTTACATTGATCCTGTATTATATGATGATCTTGATGATTATAATACCCATAATAATAGAATAACGGGGAATATTACAGCAAATTATAATGCTTCAGAAAAGCTAAACTTTGTTTTTGGAACAGAGTATTACAATGACAAAGCTACGTATTATATAGATAGTGAAGATATGGTTTTTGGAAATGGAGAACGCAGTATTTCTTTTTCTGATTTTGCGGTTTTTGCACAGGGAACTTATAATTCCAAATTTGCAAATATCACTGCAGGCATTCGGTATGATGACCACAGCGCAGTGGATCCGGCTTTTGTACCAAGAATTGCACTCACAAAGGTGGTAAATGATTGGCATGTTAAATTATTATATAGCCAGGCCTTTAAAACTCCTGCCATGGAAAACGTTCATCTTAATCCGGACATCAAACCGGAGCGATTTGAAGTAGCTGAATTTGAAACCGGATATCGATTGAATGAAAATATGATATTAACAGCAAATTTATTTTATACAAAAATTAAAGATGTAATTGTGTATAGTGAATTTATTGAAGCTGGTGAATACTACTATTATTTTGATAATTTTCCACATAGTGGTACACATGGTTTTGAAGTTGATTATAAATATAAAGGAAGTTGGGGATTTTTAAATGCCGGTTATTCGTATTACAAACCTAATAGTAATGCAGATGTAGAAGCATTTAAGGTGGCAGGAAATGACAAAGTATTTCTTGGACTTCCAGGTCATAAATTCACAACAAATGCACATATAAAGTTGTCGAAAAATTTATTTCTAAATCCTAGAGTTTTATTTTCCTCAGAGAAATACTTCTACGAGTATGACGCAGATTGGGAGTTAATACTGAATAAAGTGGATAATGTTTTGGTTGGTGATATTAACCTGACATATGAGAATTTATTTACTAAAGGCCTTGATTTTGGAGTTGGAATATACAACCTAACGAGTGCAAAAGATATGTATGTACAGCCTTACAGTGGTGGTGCTTACCCTATTCCTAGTACT
>JAUUZS010000036.1 GCA_030589835.1 Cyclobacteriaceae bacterium | reverse complement strand
CGTCCAGAAGGTTTGCCACAGAATCTATGTAAGAAAAAATATAGTCTTCACTCAAAAATGTGGATCTAAGCTCAAAGTATCGTTCATTTAACTTTCGGCTAAAATCAGGATCTTGCAGAAGCCTTGTCATCCAGCTGGGAGGGACAGGCCAGGGATCGCATTGGTGTACGAGGTATGCCCAACCAGATCCGTCGGTGGCTCCAAAATAGCATTCATTGATATTTTTCCATGCCCAGTCAAAGTCCCAAACAGGCCCGGCGTGCAGCAAGCCTCCATTACTTTCTTTGTCTTTATGGAAATAGCTGCTTTTTTTATAACCGTCAACATTTCTCGCCAATTCATTCAGGATGAAATAATCGATGAAAGAATCGTAATCCAGGTATTTCGATAAGGCTACCTTGCGATCCCTGGTGTTGGGCATATACAATATCGTTTCGAATTCATCGATAAATGTTTTGATATAATTTTGTTGGGTTGAAGTGATGACTTCCGGATCAGGATATTCAAACACAAAATGAACATTTTTCTCAAGTTGCCCAAGAGGCGCATAATTGCTTGTCCAACTATTATAATCATTATAATAATCGACCTTGAAGATGTATCCTCCTGTGAGATCATCACCGGAATTTTCATCTGCATTCAACTTCGCGATGTCAACCCGGCCAGCATCTCGCTTTATTTTTTCTGTAAACACATAAATGCCCCGGTAATACCCATTGACCAACACCTCAGCAAAATGTGTCCTGGGTGCATAATGACCCATTTTCCTGAAAAGTTCAAAGGATAGCGAATTGCGCATGAACGTTTTGTCATTGTAATTCGCCAGCAAGATCCAGTCATTTTCAGTCGGCATATGAAATAAAGGGACATTTAAATTTTCACCAAGGCTGTCCCTGGTTTCAAAACCATAAGGTGTCTGTGGGAGTGAGGCAGAATATCTGCCCCTGATTTCAATACCGATATCACCATCATAAATATTTGCGGTGTCGGTAGGGCGGCTATACTGATTTTCCCTATATATAATTTTTAAGCTAGCAGATATTTTTGGCTCATCAATAATGGGGAGGCCTTTTGTATTGATGATAAATAACGGAAGCCTGGTAGAATCGATCTGACCAAAAAGGCTTGTTTGCGAAAAAAGTGTACAAAGCGTTAAACAGAAAAAAAGTAAGAAGCGCATAATAAAAAAGGATATCCTTATCGGCCGAATATAAGCATATTCCACAGTTTTATTAAAAAAGGAATCAATAATGAATTAATTGCTGGCGAATGGTGTTGCTTGTTTAAACTGGTAAATTCATTTTTATTATGCCCACATTAAAAGAAGCAGCCGAAGAATTCCTTCAATTAAAAAGTATTGCTGTAGCCGGGGTTTCATCGACTAAGAAAAATGCCGCTAACTATATCTATGAAAAGCTAATGAATACCGGATATAATGTTTTTGCCGTCAATCCCAATGCCACAGAAATTGGGGGTGAGCCCTGCTTTCGGAGTTTGACTGATATACCCGAAAAAATTGAAGGAGTAGTTATTGGTACCAACCCCCAGGTGACGCTTTCGGTAGTGGAGGAGTGCGCTACTTTGGGGATTCATTACGTTTGGATACACAAATCATTGGATAGCGGAAGTTATTCTCAGGAGGCAGAAAGATTTTGTAAGCAAAACGGCATCAAGCTGATACCTAACGGCTGCCCAATGATGTTTTGCGCACCCGTTGATTTTCCACATAAGTGCATTAAGTGGGTATTGCACGCTACAGGGAAATTGCCCCGAAAGTACGATTGATGTTATATACACCGATTTTTTTGACTCAATACTAAAGCATAACGCTCTGTAAAACCAGTTTTACAAGGCGGGCACTCTGTGCAAAATCGTAATCAAGGTTAAACACATCCAATTAACTGTTGAATCAATATGTATTTATTACCTTTGGGGTTTGATGATTGGTTGTAATCAATAACAGCATATTTTTTAAATGAATCAGCAAGATGAAGAACGGGAATTGGTGATCCAGCTCAAAGAAGGCAATCAGGCTTCTTATAGAGTGCTGTATTCTAAATATGCCTCAAAACTTTTTGCTTTTTCAAGGAAATACCTTCAGTCTAATGAAGATGCGGAAGAGATTGTGCAGGAAGTATTTTTAAGAATTTGGGAGAAGAAAGATAATATTGATGTCATGCAATCCTTTTCCTCCTATATTTTTCAGGCGGCAAAACATCGCATTTTCAATGGATTTAGAAAAAAAGTAAACGAGCAGGCATATCTTGATTTTCTTATGTTTGCAGATCACTCATCGCGCAACTTTACCGAGTTGGCGGTTGACTTTCAGGAAATCAAACAAAAGTCAGACCTTGCAATTGACTCGCTGCCACCAAAGCGCCGGGAAATATTTCGCCTGAGCAGAGAAACGGGTCTAAAGAACAAAGAGATTGCTGAAAAGCTTCAAATTTCCATCAAAACAGTAGAAAACCAAATGGGACAGGCATTGAAGTTTTTAAGGGAAGAACTCAAGGAATATCAAATGATGATATTTTTGTTTTTGCTCACGCTACATTAATTCAATTATTTTTTTGTCTGCATAGGGGTAACATCACGGAAGCGTGTATACCCTACTGAAAACAAAATAACTGAATTGAAAAAATCACTCATTCACCGATTTCTGGAGCAAAAACTTTCGCATGAAGAATTGAACACACTTCATCAGGAAGTCAACCATCGTGAAGATGACATCCTGAAGGCGATTGAGAAAGATTGGGATACCTTCGAAGAAGGCGATTTGTCAGAATGGAACGAAGATAGCTGGAATACACTTCAGCCATTACTCAAAAAAGAAGTCATTAAACAACCCGCAAAGGTGTTCCGGCTACAATTTTTAATGAAGGTGGCTGCCACAGTCATTGTTTTTATTAGCCTATGGTTTGTGTTTAAAAATCCCTCAATTCAGCCTGCTGACGAAGATTTCCCAGCGATGATCACCAAAATCAATGAGACAAACCAGCCCTCGATTGTGATCCTGAAAGATGGCACAAAGGTTACTCTGACAGCAAACAGTTCGCTGAGTTACTACGAGAATTTTAATGAAAAATACAGAGTGGTCCATCTGAATGGAGAGGCACTTTTTGAGACCGATCAGGAAAACAAAAGACCTTTTATCGTAATTTCTGATAATATCACGTCAATCTGCCGGGGAGAGGAGTTTAGTATTTCTGCTTTTGAGGACAACGATGAAATCAGTGTGTCACTTACCTCAGGAGAAATAGAAATTGCGCAAAATGACAAGCTCAATAGTGAATACAATAAAGTAGCGGTGAGAGGCTGCCAGAAATATTCTTTTAATAAAACTAGTCAGGAATATTTGATAGGTCAGATTAACGATTGTGAGCCCGATAGTCCAAATCATAGTAGCAAGGACAAAAAGGTGCAAAGTGATATGGTGATGCTCTAAGAAAAAAAAGGGTTTGAAATCCCTATAATATAAATTTCGCATAATTAATTAGGTAGATCAAAGCTCGGAGGCATCCGGGCTTTTGTTTTTATAACATAGTATTACCTCCTGTGTCAGAAAATATGCCCTACATAAAAATGTTCCCTATTTTTCTATTCAACATATAAATTTGAGTTTTGAATAAAATCTATATGAGTATATTGCAAGTGATGATGGAGCAAGAATGGAATTTAATCTTGCCCGGTAGGGATAAATTATAAACAAAACACCAATCCAATAATTATGAAACGTTTAATTTTTAGTATCGCTTGCATTTTTACCTTTTCATTGGCTTTTGCTCAAAATGATACCAAGGGACGTGTATTGGAAAGCTTGAAGTTTCAAAGTGAAAAAATGGGCAAGGATGTGAATTATAGTATTTATCTGCCACCGGATTATTATGCCTCCAACAGAAAATATCCCGTAGTCTATCTCCTGCACGGCTATACCGATGATGATACCGGTTGGCTTCAGTTTGGTGAAGCCCCCTATATTGCCGACGAGGCCATTGCAAACCGGGAGATCCCTCCAATGATTATTGTAATGCCCAATGGCGGCGTTACCTGGTACATCAACGATAAATCGGGCAAAAACCCCTATGCAGATATGTTTGCTGACGAACTAATCCCATTTATTGACAAAACTTACCGCACCAGGGCCACAAAGGAATTTCGCGGTATTTCGGGACTTTCTATGGGAGGTTATGGCGCACTGCACACGGCCATGAGAAATCCGGATTTGTTTACAGCTTGTGCGGCTTTCAGTTCCGGGGTTTTTACGGATGAGGAAATCATAAACTTTGGAGAAGAGTCGTATGAAAGGATGTTCGGAATTTTGTATGGTTCTGGCTTGAAAGGGGAAGAACGCCTCACAGCATTGTATAAATCCTTCAATCCACTGGATTTACTCGAATCACAGGACATCGAAAAGCTAAAAAATATTGGCTGGTATATGGATTGTGGAGATGATGATTTTCTTTATAAAGGAAATGCAGCGCTACATGTAAAAATGCGCGAGCTGGAGATACCGCATGAATACCGGGTGCGGGATGGAGCGCATAGCTGGCAATACTGGAGGACCGGATTAAAGGATGGCCTAAAGTTTATTGGTGAGAAATTTCATCGTTAGCCTGTCAGGAACCGGACGATTTCTTAACAATACAGTATGGTTAGGTGAAATTGATTTCAAAATTTCGCATATTCAAACAAAACTTATACTATGATTCGCAAACTCCGATTCACCCTTCTTTTAGGGATATCACTGTGTCTCGTATTTTCGGTACAAGCTCAGAAATTCGTTCGAGGCAAATTTGATCCTAGGTGGAAGACGGATACTACCCGTACGACGGTCGATTTGAGGGAGTTTAAATCGCTCATGCCCAGAGATGGGTTTGAAGTGTTTAACAATCCTGATTTCATTGGCAAAGACAAATCACTAGATTTCTATTTCAGGTTCGAACCGGTAATTGCAGTGGAAATTGATGGCGAGGCAAGGGCCTATCCACTAAATGTGCTTACGTTCCATGAAATAGCCAATGACGTAATCATGGGTATTCCCATAGCTGTGACTTTTTGTCCGTTGTGCAATGCGGGGATTGTTTATGATCGACGATTCAAGCATAAAGGAAAAGAACTTATTTTTGACTTTGGAGTATCAGGGATGCTGCGAAAAAGTGACATGGTAATGTGGGACAAGCAAACCGAAACCTGGTGGCAACAATTGACCGGTGAGGGCCTCGTGGGGGAGCTGAGTGGAGAAGCCCTTAATTTTTTTCCTTCATTGATAATTTCTGTGGAAGAATTTTTTTCCAGCAATCCAGACGGAAAAATCATGATAAGCCACAAAAAAGAGAATTACGGGCAAACCTATGGCACGAATCCCTATCACAACTATGATAGTTTAGGAAATCAGGGGTCGAAATTTTTTGATGGACAAATCAATGACCGCTTGCCGGCAATGGAGCGCATAGTGGATATCGAAAATGGAGGGGCATATAAAATCTATCCTTTTAAGGAAATCAAAAAGAGGAAAGTGATAAACGATGATTTTAATGGGAAGAAGATTGTAATTTTTTATGCTGGAAAGACGGTTTCAGTTTTAGACAATAAAAATATTGAAGATTCCCATCATGTGGGAACGGCCACCGTTTTTAGTTCAATTGTAGAGGGCAAGCTATTGACATTCAAAAAAAAGAAAGGGAAGTTTGTCGACAAAGAAACCGGTTCGGTATGGGATATCACGGGAAAATGCATTGAAGGCCAATACGTGGAAAAGCAGCTGGTTACTGAAGTGCACAGCAATCATTTTGCCTTTGCCTGGTTGGCATTTCATCCGGATTCAGAAATATATAAATATTAGAGTCCTTCTATAAACTCAAGTGTCTGAGCTAGAAAGTTCGAGTTCAAGGCTTGTGAAATTCGAAAAATGTGAGTTTACGTTTGTAAATGATCATTTTGAGGATGAACATAACGCAGAAATCGGACTTTGTAGACAGACACTAATTAAGGCGTTTTGGATTTCTGATTAAAAAGGTAACCAATTTTTATTGAATTGCTGAAATGCCTTTCGTTGTCGTTTTCGGCAGAGCCATAGTCAGGCTGGCCATTGAGGTTGCTCACAAAATTCATTTCAACTTCAAAAGCAATCGAAACCCGGTTATTGAGAAGAAACTGTACTCCTCCTGTGCTGAAAATCCCCAAGCCAAACCGGTCTTTTGTTTTCGTCAGATCCTCATAATATATTCCCGGGCCCAAACTAAGATATAGTCCCTGGTATCTGAAATTACTGAGCAAAGCCGAGATAGGATAAAACTTATAATCAAATTTCATATAGTAAAGGTCATTCCCATTTCGCATAAAACCTGCCCCAACTTCATTGGTGACAAAATTATTTTGTGTGGAATTTTCAAGATCCAAATGCAAGGAGAAGTTACCGTCTTTCTGAAATGGCATAAAGCTTGAAGAATAACCAAGTTTGGCGATTTTTGATCGCATAAACTGACCTTCGGAAACACTGATAATAAAAAGGAATGAAAGGAAGAGTAGCGTTTTTACATATTTCATACGTTAATTAATATAATATTTTAGCTGCTAAAATAAATATACCGATTTCCGAGTCGCAATACAAAAAAAATGCAGGCAAGTATCGGCCAGACTACATTTTTTTTGACCTTGATAAGTAAGTGTTTGTTAGGATAAAATTGGAAAAAAGATTGAATGGAGATTGAGTAGAGATTGAATAAGGGGTGGAAAAAGAATGATTAATAATCCCACACAAATTGGATTCAGTCGCTTTCAAGATTGTCCAGCATATCCATACAGTGCATCAACGACCTTGAGGTGTGGTAGGTGCCTTTCCAGATTTGGGATTTTCGTGCTTTTTTTAATTTTGGATGATGATCAATGCCGCCACTATACCAGCCTAAATGCTCATGATCCAGCATGTTTTGATCAATATAATTAACGAGCAATTCAAATTTTTCATAGTAGTGATTCGGATCATCAGGAAAATGTTTGTGCATGAGTAACAGACTATTGATTCCTTCGGCTTGTGCCCACCAGTTTTTGCCTTCGTCCAGGATTTTCATTTCACCATCAATATATTTCCCCATTTCATAGAAGCCACCCTTTTCATGATCCCACCCCTTTTCAAGCGCGTGATCTACCAGACGCCTGGCTTTGGGCAAAATATTCTTCTGTTCTATTCCTAAAGCATCAGCGGCTTCCAACAGCAAAAAGGCCGTTTCTACATCATGGCCAAACGTGACATGATTGGTATATTTACTGCTTTCGCCAAGTACATCAAATAGTTCCTGATCTTCAACGGGCGTCCAATCCGGATGGAAATATAATTTCAGAAAACCTCGTGAGTCGCACATGGTTTCTGAAACAATTTCATACATCATCATTAATCTATTCCTCAAAATATCATCCGGCCACACATGGTATAGTTCTGTGAGTGCTTCCAGTATGTGAATGCTGCTGTTGTAATCCTTCAATCCTACATGTGCCTTATCAGATGCGTTGTACCCATTTCCCAATACAGATCTGTAAATAATCGACCCATCTCTTCTTAAATATTGATAATACCCACCGTAGAGGGTGTCATATGCATGGGTGTCAAGCCAACTAAAGTTCCGGATTGCAAGATCGAGAGCCTCCTTATTTTGCGAAATTTTGTAATAAGCAGCAAGGGCATAAAGCGCAAAGGAATTTCCGTACAGTTTTTTTTCAAAAACATATTCACCGTCAGGAACATTACCTGCAGCATCAACCAATTGGTAAAAGCCGCCATAATCCTTGTCCCACATATGATCCCGTAAAAACTCGAATCCATGCCTGGCATACTCGTGATATTCAGTTCTTGAGGGATATAATTCCAAGGCTTTTGAGAGTGTCCACACATGCCTCGCCTGGGTGACAATAAATTTGTGTTGAGTGGTTTCTTTTGTCCAATCATAGGAAAAATTCGAATAGTATCCACCATTCTGCTGATCGATAACTTTAGGGTACCACAACTCCAGATCGTGTGTATTGAGGATTTGCTCTAGCCGATCTTTCATGGAAGGCTTTCGCTCAAGTTCATTTGAGGTACAGCAGCTTAAAAGGCCACATAATACCGAAAACCAAATGATCTTATTTTTCATCATGATAGATCTATTATAGCCTCCAGGTAGAATTTCTTTCGATGAGCTCTGTTTCGAGCACCCGTGTTTCCGGAATAAATTCTTCCTTATTCTCAATATGCTTTAATAATAAGTGTGTCGCCGTTTCACCGATTTCAAACGATGGCTGTGAGATGGTAGACAGACTTGGTTCTATGAGCTTGGCAAATGGCTCATTAGTGAAACCGATCACTGATACATCTTCAGGTATTTTATATCCGGCATTTTTCAACACAGACATCGCACCATAGGCTGCGGCATCACAAACGGTAAACACACCATCGATCTTTTTTCCGGTCTGCAGAATTTTTTCCATGGCTTCCTTACCATCTTCTAGCGTAAAATCACATGAAACCACCAGTTCCTCATCATATTCCAGGTTATATTTTTCTATGGCTCTTTTAAAGCCTGCTTTTCTGTCTGTACTCAATTGCAAATTCATTGGCCCGGCGATATGAGCGATATGCTTACATCCACAGTCCACCAGGTGCCGGGTCGCTTTGTAGCCACTTTTGTAATCGTCAAAAATCACCTTGCTAGCTGATATTTCGTTGCTTACCCTATTAAATACCACCAATGGGGTTTTTCTAAGATTCAAGGAATTCAGATGATCGAAATTATTTGTCTCCTTTGAAATGGCCACAATTAATCCATCCACCCGGCTCGAAACTAATGTTTTTAAGCTTTTCAATTCCTTCTCATAGGTTTCATTGGTCTGACATACCATCACATTGTACCCGGCATTGTTGGCAACTTTATAAATACCACTTAACGCTTCAGCATAAAAGTGAATCATGAATTCCGGTACGATTACACCTATATTATAGGATCTTTTTTTCACTAATCCCTGGGCAATGGTGTTCGGCTGATAGTTCCATTTTTTTGCCAGGTCCTTTACGGCTTTCATGGTTTCAGGTTTCACATCAGGGAGGCTCCTGAGTGCTCTTGAAACCGTGGAGGCAGATAAGCTTAGTCGTTTAGCAATGTCTTTGATGGTATATTGTCCGGTATTCATAATATGTGACTGTGTAAAAAACAGTTAAATTTTCTTTTCCAATGCGTCGATCTTCGTCTGCGCATCTTCCCTGCCAAATGCCAGGGCTTTTCTATAAATCTCAATAGCCTCTCTGTAGGTTTCTTTCTTTTTTCTTGGTGCCAGTTTTGTTCTCCTGGCTGCCTCTTCCAGTGCTTCACCAAGCGCAAAATAAGAGTCAGCTTCCGACATTTGCGATTTTTTCATCAGCTCCATAATTCTATTTTCTATCAGGTCAAGCTCCTCCATTTTAATAGCAATCTCATCTTCCAGATCCAAAATCTCGGTTTCCTGCAACTCAACAATAGTCAGTAGTCCGGAGTTTTCTACTTTAAATTTTTCTACGGAAACCTGAAGCCTCGAAATTTCATCTGATTTGACGGTAAGTTCCTTCTTTAGTCTGGATATCGCTTTGATATAGGCCTGGTTTTTATTCGAATATTTATTCAATTCATTTTCCAGTTTAATTATTTTTGCCTCTGTTTGATGTACATACTCATTGATGTCATTCATCCGATCCAGATAATCATCATAATCGGTGCCGACTTCCAACTCCAGCTTTAAGGCATTTCTCGCTATATCAATGCTATCCATTAACGACCCTACTTCTTCCAGTGTTGAGGCTGACATTTGAGCCCTGGTCAATTCCGCCCTGAGTTCCTCATTTTCCATTATGAGTTTTTCCTGTGCCTCTTTATCTCCGCAGGAGATAAAAATTAAAACTGTGAGCAGTGCCAGTGCTGATAATTGTTTCATTAATTAGTGTTTATATGCAAAAAAATAGTTTTCAGAAGTATAACAAAATCCAAATTATAAAATTATTCAGATACTTGGGGATTTGGAATCAGTTAATTGAAAATTATCTCATGCTTTTTCAGAATACTTTTTGCCCGATCCAGCTTTTCTTCAAGTGACATGTGGCCATCCAGCCAATGAATTTTTGTTCCTTCCCGTTCCATTTTCCGAAACCAGGTCATTTGCCGTTTAGCAAACTGATGAATGGCGATTTCCAGCCTGTCATGCATCTCCTTTTTGGAGAGTTTGCCGGTGAGGTGCTGTGTGATAAATTTATACTCCAGGCCATAAAAAATTAAATCTTCAGCGCTCACCTTTTTTAGCAGTTGTGCGACTTCTTCAATCATGCCTGATTCCAGCCTCGCCTTCAATCGTTCGGATATCCTTCGTCTTCTGCTTTCCCTGCCATATTTCACGCCAAATATCAGTTGGTTTATGTTTGGGAAATAGCTGTCAATTTCCTTATGAGTTTGATAATAGCTTGCGATTTCAATGGCCCTGATGGTTCTTTTTTTGTGTTTGATGTCTGTGCTATTGTGCAGTTCTGGATTTAATGATTTTAGTCGATCAACCAACTGATCAAGGTCATACATCTCCAATTCCCCTCTTAGCGTTTCATTTACCGGAACATGAATGAGTTTATATCCTTTGGTGACAGCCTCAATATACATTCCTGTTCCGCCGACCAACATAGGCATCTTATCTCGTGAGCTGATTTCTTCAAACACTTTAATGAAGTCATTTTGAAACTCGAACACATTATATTTATATCCTGCTTCCCTGATGTCTATCAGGTGATATGGAATATGATGTCCCTCAATGGTGTAATCATCAATGTCCTTGCCCGTCCCAATGTCCATCTGTTTATATACCTGTCTGGAATCAGCGCTAATGATTTCTCCTTTAAGCAGCCGGGCAAGATGGGCAGCGAATCCGGTTTTTCCACTTGCAGTTGGCCCGGTGACCGTAATCAGGTTGATTGTGCTCATATAAAGAGGATACAGTTTGAACCCCTGAAATTAGCATCTTAGGATGGATATAAAAAGATTGAATAAAGATTGATAAAAGATTGATAAAAGATTGAGTAAAGATTGAATAGAGATTGAGTAAAGATTGAATTGAGATGATGGGTTAATCCAGGATTGAAATATTAACTCAACTACCACTTATACTTCGGATAACTTTGAGCATCCCTATATGCAATCAATTGCGACACTTGTTGATGAAATAAGATCTCCATTTTTTGTTGTCTTCGATGATTTTGTAAAAGCTATCAAGATAATTTATGGAATAGTTTCGGCTTGCTTTATTAAAAAATTAAAAATTTTGATATAAATCGTAAAGTGCTTCTTTATGGCGGATGAAATTGTTAATGGCTATTTGTAATTCAGCTTCGGAATAACATTTGCCCCAATACAATCGCTCCCTCACCGATTGTATTCCCAGGATGGGTGCAGGAATGGCATAGGAAGCATTTACCATACCGGTATAGTCAAAATCATAGGGAATCACATAGGGTGCTGTCTCCGTTATTTTATTCAATTTCACCAATTTTAAATTGTGTATACGTGGCACCGTCCAATCAGTATTGCCCATCATAAAATGAAATATAGACAGCATAACCATTTGTTCTCTGTTTGTTGATTGATCTCTGATTCCTTCTTTTTTTATTATAACACCATCCAGTCGGTCAGCCATCATATATTGGTCTTCAATAACGAAACCATAGCGCATGACAGTTTTTACTTTTTGCTGAGTATCTACATAGTCGATTTTCAGCAACCTGACTTTAAAGCTTTTATCGCTCATCAGGTTAAAGGCCCTGTAGATCATATATTCTCTGAGTATATACTGCTCATATGATTTTTGCATATTGCATGCATTGACCAGTTTCAGTTTTTTTAGCTGATCATAAGATTTGTTTTCAAAATTTGTTTTAGAAAAGTTTAAGGTAATTGGTGGAAAGCTGCAATTTTCACGGCGATAATTTCCCCTTGCCCTTAGCCGGACCGGATAGGTTTTATCTTTTACGGTAATTTCGCCTTCCTGATAATCAACATTATTTTTGGTTTTTAATAATTGTTTCAGATTGGTCTTTAGCTCAATAATCAGGGTTTCTTCAGAATCAAATAGCCCCGCTTCATTAGAATCGTTCTGAAATGAATAATAGGCGTAGGTATTTTGGCATGAAAAAAATAATAGAATAGCAGATAATAGAAGAAATAGCTTTTTGTGCGCCATCATGTTTTAATGATTTTATAAATCAAATTAGGGATTTATTGCCAATTGACCATAAACATTTAGCGGTTTATGGATATAAAAAAAGGAATATGATCGCTCATATTCCTTGGTTATAAAAATTGGTTCATGCTACCAGGTGGTAAACTTGATTTTTTGAGCAGCTCTTAATATATCTCTCTTGCTTACTTGTCCTTTTAATACACCATCCTTTACCACAGGGAATCTACCAAATTTATGCTTCAAAAACATGTTGGCAACGTCAACCACATCGGCATCTTCAGGGACGGTAATTAAATCTTTATGCATGTATTCCTTTACCTGTCGCTTACTAATTGGCTGGTTGTGGTACACGCTATCAATAACTACCTTAAGGCAATCCTGCTCTGAAATAATACCGACCAATTCATTTCTTTCATTCAATACCGGGGCTCCGGATATGCGGGAATCATTCAATTTCGTTATTACACTGCCAATTTCATCGTCAGGTTTAAAAGTGATGAGATGAGATGCCATGTATTTGGTGACAGGTTCGTATCCTTTTTTTTCGGCCTCCATTGTTGCGGTGTCAAATTTAGGGGTAAAGTTCATCTGTGTTAGTTTAAAGTGAGTAATCAATTTAGTGTTTGAGAGGAGGTTTTTGATGAAAAAAAACTCCCCCAAGTTTTGCATTATAGTACAAATTTATGAGTTTCCCAAATTTTTATTTGTCAATTTGGAAAAAACAGCGTAGGTACGACACCTTGTGTCAAGTCAAGCATGGTTTATCCAGTCCAAGCCTCGCTCTTTTTATCCCTGGCAGCGTTAAAAAATATTCACGTAGCTATGGCTATGCTCATATTTTTATGCCTTGCCAGGAATATAAACTACTTCGGCTTAACCGAAACACCACACTTGACTTGACACCTAGTCATATCGGTAAAGCCAGACTTTAGCAAGCTTTGCAAAACACCAATATTTTATACTAACAAATTATTGTGCTGATTGTTACATGATTTTAATTTCACCAACATTATTCGGATTTCAATTTCCTTATGATAGAGGGATTGATTAATTTTCATTCTGTGAAATTGTACTGGAATCAACTTTTTTTCATTCTAAATATTTTTCCCTAAACAGCTCATTATGAGAAATACACCTCTAATATTTCTTTGGATTATCGGTTTTGCTTTAGCATTTTATTCATGTGTGGATGAAAAGCAAAAAGTAAAGCCAAATGTTCTTTTTATTGCGGTTGATGATCTAAGACCTGAACTGAATGCTTATGGAGCAACTCAAATCAAGTCACCACATATTGATCGATTATCAGCCGAAGGGCTATCCTTCAGCAGGGCATATTGCAATGTCCCGGTTTGTGGAGCCTCCCGTGCCAGTTTGCTGACTGGGATTAAACCGACTAAAAATCGGTTCGTAACCTACCACACCTATGCACAAGAGGATGCTCCCGGAGCAATAAGTATTCCCCAGCACTTCAAAAACAATGGATACCACACGATTTCCAATGGTAAAATTTTCCATCACACAGATGATTTGTTGGATAGCTGGAGTGAAACTCCCTGGAAGCCAGGTGCCGGGAAAGGTAATGGTAGAGGCTATATAACTGACATAAATTTGCATATCACAGACTCTACGGACAATGGCAGAGCCTGGCCTTACGAATGGGCGGATGCTCACGATACGGCCTATTTCGATGGTTTGATGACACAAAAAACTATAAGGGATCTTAGAAGGATGAAGCATTTGGATAAGCCATTTTTCCTGGCCGCAGGTTTCCTGAAACCGCACCTTCCATTTAATGCGCCACAGAAATATTGGGATATGTACCCGGCAGAAAGCATTTCTTTGCCCGAAAATTACTATCGACCTGAAAATGCGCCTGATGCCGCCATACACAATTTTG
>JAUUZS010000237.1 GCA_030589835.1 Cyclobacteriaceae bacterium | reverse complement strand
ATAAGGAATCTGAGGAATCATAATAGCTGAAACTTTGATCCGTATAATCATAGGAGTAAAGCCCATAATCGGTTCCAATCCAAAGGCGATCATTTTGATCGGTGTGGTAGGTCTGAACGTCATAGTTCCCGATAGAGCTAATGTCATCACTATTTGGCTTGAAATTTATAAAGCAATCGAGGGATTTGTCCAAGTAGCTTAGTCCCAATCCATGGTAGTTAATCCAAATATTTCCTCGTTGATCGTCGTAGATGTCACGAACCTTTTGAAAAAGCGCATGTGGATTCTTTGGATTTTGTGTATAAGCACTAAAGGTATAACCATCATATTTCACAATTCCTTCATCTGTCCTGAACCAGATAAACCCCTTTTCGTCCTGCGTGAGGCGCAACAGGCCGTTCATTGACAGGCCGTCTTGTCCCGTAAACTGCTCAATACGATATTGGGAAGGCTGACCCATAGCATGCTGGAAGATAATAACGAATAAGGCGATGAGGATTTTTCTCATGGTTGTGTCATTATATAGCAACAAGTGTTTTATCAAGAACAGCTATATCCATTTGGTCGGTGTTTACTTTTTGTGCCTTAGACATGAAATCGTATATACATTTTTCATTAATATCAACTGGTTAATATACTTTCGCATAAGAGCAATGATATCCGATGCCAAGGCAAATCTCTACATTTCCTGGCAACAGTTATTATTCACATTATTATACCAATCCTTATTCGATAAAGGTACAATGTTTTGCGTATCCTAAAAATGCCAGGCAGATTTCTATCCTCTTACATACATGTCAGGGCCTGTTTATTTCACTTGAGGAAAGTATATACGATGACCTGCCCGATTTCATCCAGGGCTAATAATATCCACACAGAAGAAAAAATATTGTATGTACTGTTATTCGATAATGCTATAAAGTGCTTTTGGGTCTATTTTAATAGATAAAATTAGTAAACATTTGCTATCGCGATATATGAAAATAATGCAAAAGCTACACTTTATTTTTTCTCTTTTTGGCTGCTTTTATTTTTATAATACCGTAAATGCCTCCAATAACCAGCACAATAAACGGCCAAAGGGTAGTGAAGCCTACCAGGAAGGACAGGAATCCCCGCCACCCGCTTGAGAGTGCATTGGCGATTCTGATTCCAAATCCTTTGCGTTTGTAGCTGTCATAGGAATAGGGCAGCTCCTGATAAAACGAAAGGTTTATGGTGCTAAAGCTAATTTGCTTGCTCAGGTAATTGAATTGCCCTTCCAGCTTTTCGATATCCGTTCTTATTTCATTTAAATTTTTCTCAATTTCCAATATATCACTGATCGAGGAAGCCTTTTTCAGGAGTTCGATATAGCGCTGTTCGAGCACTTTTTTATTTTTGATTCTTGATTTCAGGTCGTAATATCTTTCGGTTACATCTTCACTATTAGAGGTTTTGCTATCGATGCGGAACGCCATGGTGGCCAGGGAGCTGAATAGGGTGTCATAATAATGCGATGGCACCCGGATGGTCAGCTCGTAATTGATTCGATTATACCCTTTCGATTGGTTTTCATGTTGGATGTAAGCCTCGGATTTTGCCAACGCTTTGGTGATGGATTGGTAAGTCACATCTACATTTTCGGATTGAAAAGTTATCCTTCCGGTTTTGATGATTTTCTGGCTCAGCTCTTCGCCATTGATTTGGGCTTGCTGAGGTGCTTCTTGCCTTGTTGCCGGCATTTCCATCATATCCTCAAAGTTGGATTTCATACCAAATCGCATGCCTTTATCCGAATTGTCGCAAGCAAAAAACAAGAACATCAGGAGACTAATTGTGATAGCTTTCATAAGTAAAAATTTGGGTTTTCTAAATAATAAAAATTGCTTCGTCGTCTTTATTATCCAAATAACGGTAATTCAATAAAGTTATTTACTATCACAGCTCAAATTCCAATTGCCCGATTTGCCGGGTTTCTTTGTTGTCTGCCAGCTGGATCGCAATCTTCTTAGCTTCCTGATTGCTACGTCCATAATTTGAATAGAGTGTCGCATAAATCGTTACCGGTCCGGTAATGGTTTGGCGCAATTCACTGTAATAGTTTACAAAAACGGTATACATGCCACGCTTGGCATTCTTCAATGTAAATTCTTCCGGCCCATATCCCTGCGTGAAATCCCTACTCATTTTTCCACCTAACTTGGTACGAGGATGACTATAAAAGCATTTCTCCCCATTAGGATCAATCACCCATAAATCAATATCATTGTCATTGCTGCTCCAGTCTATGGTAATGCGCACATCAAGTGGCATGGCATGGATGTATTGCTTTTGCAATTCACTTATTTCCAGCGTATTCTTATGTTGCGCATACAAGCAACTCAGCTCGTTCAAGACAATATCTTTGATGTCATCAAACCGTCCCCATTCATGATCCAGGATATGGGTCATCATACCCAGGGCATCCTGGTATTGCTTATGTTCGACATAGGCCAGGGCCAGGTCTCTAAAGGACTGTGGTTCTTCAGGTCGCAGCACTTTGATCTCCTTATAAATCAAAATTGCCAGCTCGTATTCCTTTTCATCCAGCAAGCGCCTGGCTACCAATTTCAATAATTCCGGATTTTCCAGATCCAGTTCCAGCGCATTAGATAATACCCTGATGCCCATGTCGGCCATTCCCTTTTCAAAAAACAGGTCAGCTACCTGCACATAAAATGCAGGGCGGTTTGTGTTTTCCGCTTTGAGTTGGAAATACAATGCCTCAAATTCATGTTCCTTAGCCTTGCGTAAGGCACTCATATAAGGAGCATCCGGCAACCACGCCAGCACCTTGATGGAGGACTTGGCTTTTTGATCACCTACTATTGCTTTGTTCGTAGATTGTAGGCCGTATATCATATCAGCTAGTTGTTCTTCAGGAGCTTCTTCAAATACTACCTCTTCAATCACAGTTTCCTCTCTCACAGCCATGTCCAAAGTGATTTCAATTTCCTCTTCAATCTCTTCGGCATCACTTACTTCAATAAGGCTCAAATTATCCTTTGTGTGCTTCATTACAGGATTCACATACCAAGCCTTCAATTGCTCAGCACGTTCCATATTTCTTTCGTGAATGGTAATTGGTGAAATCTCCGTTGTTTTTACTTTGGCAGCCATTAGCTTATCATAAGCATCTTTCAGTTCATCCGGGGGTGGAATGTCATGCTCGACGTAGTCTTCTACCCGATCCAACACAAGTAGCGCACTATTGCGGGTAACGATCGAGTGTTGTTTGCCAAGTTGCAGAATTTGATCTTCATGTTGATCGAAATTTCTTTCCAGGGATTCAATCTTTTTGCTTGCCCAAATCCTGGAAACAGGGGCTGTAGCTCCCTTGCCAATTTCGATCCTCCGGGTATTGGTGACCTTCCCTTTGTGGCCGTAGTTTAAGGTAAGTTCGGCTTTGTTTGCCAATAAAATCCCTACAACTTCAACATATTCATCTACCGTGGCGCTCATATCAGGATATACTTCCGTGATCTGTGCTTTGTTGAAATCGATGGACAATAGTTTTTCTTCATCCGCCTTCATCATCGCTACACCTTCTGCTACCGTTTTGACAGACAGATCAATAAATGCCCCGTTGCTTGAGGAGGAGAGTCGTTTCAGCAATGCATAATTGCTTCCGCTGCTGGAGCTCACGGTATAACATGGGATCTGTGGCATCTCTTTCATTTCCTCTCCCAGGGTGTTGATGGCATCTGAAAACAGCAGTATTTCATCGCAATCATTATCAAATTTTATGTGGTCAATCCTTGTGGCTCCATCGTTATGCAATTGTCTGATGTGCGCAATGAGTGCTGAAGCATCATGATCAATAATAAAAACTTTGGTATCACCCGGCTTGTAGTTAAAGGAGGCAAATGATACTTCCTGTCTCCCTTCCAGCCCTGTGAGGTAAGCGGATAGTAAGCTCAACTCCTTTTCAATATTACGTGCGGAAGCAGAGTGGGAGTTGTCCCAGTAAATGGCAATTTTCTGAGGTGTCATTTTGGTAATGCTATTAAGCTCCGGGGCTTTGATGTTGAGGTAGAAATAGGTGGTTCCATCCAACTCACAGGCAAACAACTGATGGTCAGATGTAGCGAACCTCGGAATGGTAAATTTTAAAGCTTCAGACAAAGTATAATTCTTTCGCTGAAAATGCAGGAGGCTTGCGTCATCACGGCGATCAAATTCCAGGTTTTCAAATTCTGAGCGGATCACAGGTTCATCCGATTGACCTTTGATCACCTTGACATCAAGATTAAATTGACCAATTGGCAATTGCTTTGCCACAGGAATGGCATAATACATGTTTTGATCATCACCAGCAAGTGTTTCCGTCAGGGCCAATACAACCCGTTTATGGCCCAAGGCCGGAACCGGATAAATTTTAGTCTTGAAGAAGTTACCCTTCGTCATATTAATGATGCCCGGATCAATGTTTTGTCTGACAATCGCTTCAAAGGTTTGCCGTGCTTTTATTTTTTCCACGACCACACCTTCCCTTAATTTGCCATTGATTTCCAAGGCGTACCTGCTAATCTCCTGTCCATCGCCGAGAGGCATGGCCAGCTCGCCCTCCAAGTCACGAGCAAGCGGATTGTAAAAGACCATATCGTAGGTTGTTGTGGCGATATTCCCAATAATGCTGATGTCAATCGCTAGCTGCGAAATTTCAAGCGATTGCTTTTTATCCCTATCCCTAAAGGTGACTGTTGGAATTTGGCTGAAGGATGAAAAATAAAAGAGTATTGCGAAAAAAGGGAGTATGTATTTCATTGTTTCTTGATTAATGTGACCATAGTAAAAAAATGAAGTGCTACTTGCGCAAACTTGAATGGCTACAAAACAGCACAATTTCAAACGCTTTTCTTCATAATGAATTCAATTGCAAATAAGTACTTGTATAAAGGATGCAAAAATGTTAATATTCCATAAAAAAAAATTGAATCGTTTATGGATGTGAAATGTGATCAATTTTGGGTTATATCAAAACTAGGATGAATTGAGAAAAAGGAACCTCTCAAAGCCTCATTCTCCACTTTAGCCGACGTATTGTCGGTGAGGTGTGCCTGATTATGATTATTGGATACAATGCAGGGATTTGCAATCCCGATATTTTGATCGCGATTTTTATATAAATGATGCTCCTTCAGGTAGTAGAATGTACAAGAATTTAGCATCAAAAAAACTGAAGTGAGGGCGAAACGAAGGTCTTAGCGAGACACTAAGACCATTGTAAGCATAGCTATCGACATCAGCCAAAAACTCTTTGAATCCCCGGGCTGTTGATATTTCTTTTTCATATGCCCTCATTTTAAACTCAACGGATGGACGATCCTGTCCTTTCAGTTGTGGGATATCCCCAATAATCTCCTCCAGGCTCTCCCTCGGCAACCTGGCCATTGTATTGGGGCCAGTCACACAAAACACCTGATAATCCGCTCCAGGATAAATCACAAACCTATTCATTTCCTGCTGTGTATATTTAATTACTGTATTTTCTTTATCGAGGAAAACAAATACCATTAAATCATCATTTTCCAACTGTTCATCATTGTCCAGGGAAATGGATGCCCTCACCATAAGGTCTCCTGTTTTATTGAATAATTTGTCGTAATTATAAATCCCCATATTCGAAATTTCCATAGTACGCATCACCGAGCCTAAGGTAGCAAATCGCTTTTCTTGTTCCTCAAAGGCAGCCATTAGGGAATCTTTATTGGCCAACCAATTTTCTATTCCCTCCCTGTACAATGTTCTCAGTGGCATTTTTATATTGGCTGATACGCGATAAACAATATCCCAATCCTTATTGCGAAATAAAAATTGATAGCGGTGCCTGCCCACATTCTTGCTCTCGAATATCAAATCCTTATTATTGCGTACATGATCCGGTATCATTTCATTCAAATCCCACACCATCATACTCGCAGGATAATGTTTGCCATAGTAGATTACATTTTCGTAAAACCCTTCTGCAGACACCCAATTTATCCCAAAACCTTCCACACGCTTTTTAATCCGTCGTGTATATGCTTTTTTGGGCGTACCTCCCTCATAAGTATAATAATTAAAAATCCGATCCTTGGGCATCTCCCATACGTCCAGTGCATGATAATAGTTGAACACCACACAATTACTTAAATCCAGTTCCGATAAGGTAGCACTGGTCATTTGGCGAAGAGAATCCTCTTTGATTCTCAAAGGATTTGGCTCCGGTAGAACTGACGCCAGGTTAATCCAATTTCCATTTTCTTCGTCCAGGTTCCATAAATCATAGTCGCTGCCTTCTACTGAAGAAGCAATACTTGTTTTGATGGTTTTATGATTTACACTATCCAGCTCCAGGGGTTTGCCATCCTGAAATGCCCGAATTTCCCACATCACCGCTGATTGCAACACTTCTGCCTTGCTCCCGGATTTTACTGCCATGGGGATACCGGACAAAAAGATGTCCTGTGCGCTATGTAATTCCCTGTATCGCAATTGCACACTACCTGTCACATGATTTCCCAGGCTATCAATAAACGCATCGGCAGGAACTTTGATCACAGATCCGGCTTCGGTGGTAAGCACCCCTCCTTCCCCTGCGTCAAAAGCCACTTGCTCGAACTCTTGCCCAAGACCTGCAAGGGGTGGAATAATTACTTTCGTCTTCTGCCGCATACAAGCGCCTGCGAATAATGCAAAAAGACTGATCATGACAAATTTTCTTGTTTGTAAATACATAGTGGTTTGTTTTAGGCTAAATAATT
>JAUUZS010000043.1 GCA_030589835.1 Cyclobacteriaceae bacterium | reverse complement strand
GTAAGGTAAAATCCTTGCGCATAGTCGATATCAAATGGGAAATTGGTTATACCGGCAAACCGGAATTTATAGAGATAGCAGGTACAGAGAGGGATCTGCCATGTGATTTGGCGCTTCTAGCTATTGGTTTCGTTCATGGAGAAACAAATAAAATAAGGGATAAAGTAGATATAGAACTGGACGCCAGGGGTAATATTAATACCAATAATTACCAGACAAATATCGAAAATGTATTTGCTGCCGGTGATATGAGAAGGGGTCAGTCTTTGGTCGTTTGGGCAATTTCAGAAGGAAGGGAAGCCGCAAGGGCTGTTGATAAATATTTAATGAAAGGATCTACATTGGAAGCAAAAGATGACTCACTGATGGATGTAAATTGATAAATTACAAAATACCATGAAAAGCCCCGAATGTTGATATAATCAGATTCGGGGCTTTTTTATGATTTCTATTTTTCAATAATTTCGAATTCTACTCAACTGATCAGTGATATATTATGTTTGTTCAACTTATTTGTTCAACTCAAATTTTCGACTGGTAGATTTTTCAGATGTTGGAAAATCATCAGGGATAGCTTGTGTGACTTTGCCGGTAGCTGCCCATTCTACACCACGTAAAAACGAAACAATAAATCCTACACTTTCTATAGAATAATCATCGTGCCCAAGGGTAGTATGAAAAATACGTCCCTTGCCATAATATATGACCATTAGCATTGGTTCGTTCCGGTCAGTGGGAGCCTTACCTGACATATCCTTCCCGGTTGCCAGAACGGTCATGTTTTCAGCAGGGCCACGCAACTTGGCATAACACTCGTCTTTTGTTGTCAGCCAATTCTTGGGCATTCCTTCAGTAATCGGATGGTCAGCTACCCTTGTCGTTATGGGTACCAAATGCTGTGGCCCATGCGCACCACCTTTGCCGGGAGTTGTGTCACGAACCAGTTTACCTTCATTGGTATAATAGACATACGGGCCGTGTTGCTCATTTCGGCCTCCCCAGCCACCAATACCTATCATCGTGTTGTACGCTTCCCAGTCAGGAAAGGAGTTATCCGCAGCGTGTACAGAGACAAAACCACCACCTGCTTTCATGTATTTCTCAAGGGCTTTTTGGGTAGCTTCAGGCCAATTTGCAGCTTTCCATCCAAAATTGGAAATCACTACATCATATTTTTTAAATTTGGGAGCAAAGTCAGGATCAGATTTTGGATCTTTAAGATCCTGGGTTTCCCCAACACCTGCCAGCGGAAGAAATTCTTTTTCCCGCTCAGCTCTCCAGGTGAATTGAGCACGATAAATATCAACCTTAAACAGACCTGTTTCTTCCAGGTATTGTTTCATCATAATGGTAGATTTTGGCCATACCGCATGGTTGTTTTGACCATCAACAATGAGTACTTTCAGCTTGGCTTCGGCCATAAATGAAAGCAGCATGATGCATGAAATTATAAGCAGATGTTTTTTCATAATTAAAGTGTTAAAAAATTTGAAATTTGATATAGTCAACAAAATGTTTTATAGTTTTTTAAGCTCAGACCGTACAAATGTAATCAGCTCACTGATATACTCCTTGCTGAAATTGAATTCGATGTTTGCCGCTTTGTAAATTTCCGGAATCGATTTGGTATAGCCTAATTTTAAGGCTGCCAAATATCCTTCCAATCCTTTTTTCGGATCTTCTTTAAATCTTTTCCAAACGGCTATGGCGCCAAGCTGCGCAAAGCCATATTCAATATAGTAAAAAGGAACCTCGTATAAATGAAGCTGCTTTTGCCACATATAATCCCTGAATTTTTCCTGGCCTTTCCAATCGCTTACAGAATCGGAAAAAGCACCTAAAATCCCATTCCATTTAGCGGTTCTTTCCTCGATGCTGTGTTTAGGATTTTCGTAAATCCAATGTTGAAATTTATCGATGATCGCCACCCAGGGTAAGGTTTCAATAATTTGTTCCAGATGTCCCCTTTTTGCCCTAATCAAATCTTCTTCATTTTCAAAGAATATATCCCAATGATCCATACTGATCAATTCCATAGACATGCTGGCCAACTCTGCCACTTCTGAAGGCGTATGTTTGAAATCCGTCAATTCCAGATCTTTTGTGACAATGGAATGCACGGCATGGCCACCTTCATGCAAAATCGTAACGAGATCGCGCAAGGTACTCGTGGCATTCATAAAAATAAAAGGAATCCCAATTTCAGACAGCGGGTAATTATATCCTCCGGGAGCCTTGCCAATCCTTGAATCAAGATCCAGATGATTGATCTCTCGCATGGTTTTTATGCACTCGCCAAGGAAGGGATCGAGCCGATTGAAGCATTCAATGGTTTTATCAATAAGCTCAGAAGTGTTTTTAAATGGAACTAAGGGAGGTTTTCCACTTGAATCAACTGCTTTGTCCCATGGTTTTAGTTCAGGCACCCCTAATTTTTCCTTTCTCTCCGTTGCAAGTTGATTAAGGATAGGTACGAAAGCCTTTTGGACGGAATCATGAAAATCAAAGCAATCCTGCGGCGTATAGTCGAACCTGCCCATTGCCGTAAACATGTAATCCCTGAAATTCATAAAATCAGCATTTTGTGCGACTTGTTGTCTCAGGGAAATGAGGGTATTAAACAACTCATCAAGTTTGTTTTTGTCCTGATAGCGTCTTTCAGCAATGTTCTGGTAAGCATGCTCCCGTTTTTTCCTATCGGTCGATTCCAGGATCGTGGCAGCCTGTTGCAAGGTCATTTCTTTTCCCTCGATGGTCACTGTCATGGCGCCTGAGATGGCCCCATACTCTTTGGAATTATTTTGAATTTCAGTTTTTAAGGGAATGTTTTCCTCCCTGAAAATGTTAAAATCCTTTTCAATATTTTTAAAAAGAATGTCAAACGCCTCTTCGTTGAGTTCATCCTTAAAGGAACAATGAATTACTTTTTCATTTAGCTGATGGCTCAGCGGGGCAATATTTGGTTCTATTTCAGTCACGAAATAAGTATAGGCATCCTGGTATGCTTGGTTAGTGGTATCGCAAGTCATGCGGATGTATCTCCAGCCGGCATTTTCAGAAATGATGGCTTCTAGTTCAGAAACTTTTCCCAGCCAATTTCTAAAGGAGTCTACATCCTCAAATTCAGCTTCTAATAATTGCTTGTAATACGGTTCAATAGATTCCCATTTGTCCGGTACAAATTCTTCCGACACAAAATTTCGCTTTTTTCTTTCTACAGAGATGGTATGATTCATATGTTTTGCAGGGTATGGATTTTTATTTTTTTAACGATAAAACAATATTTTAAATGGCTGTTGCAGCCTGTTGTTTGATAATGAGTTCAAATTTAAAAACAATTCGTTTTATCCTGTTAAAGAAGTGTGAATTAAGTCATAATCCAAGGAAACAAAAGGTCTAATTTGTATTTTTGCACCTTCTTTTCAAACGCAAATACAAATGGAATTAAATAAGCTTACTGCAATTTCCCCTATCGACGGAAGGTACAGAAAACAAGTAGATCATATTGCGAAATACCTTTCAGAATATGGTTTGATAAAATACAGGGTACAGGTAGAGATTGAGTATTTTATCTCACTTTGTGAGCTGCCACTTCCACAACTAAAAGATGTAAAGGTCGAACTATTTGAAGATTTGAGAAATATTTACATCTCTTTTTCCGAGGATGATGCCACAAAAGTCAAGGATATCGAAAAGGTCACCAACCACGATGTCAAGGCTGTGGAGTATTTCATTAAGGAGGAATTTGACAAGCTGGGTTTAGAAAAACATAAAGAGTTTATACATTTTGGCCTTACCTCACAGGATATAAATAATACGGCTACTCCGCTCTCGATAAAAGATGCGATGGTGCACGTACACGTACTTTTCAGCGAATTGATTGATTTATTGAAGGACAGGTCTTCGAGTTGGGCAGATATTCCGATGTTGGCCAAAACGCATGGACAACCGGCATCGCCAACATTGTTGGGCAAAGAGATCGCGGTATTTATAGAACGCGTAGAGCGACAGTTGGACCAGGTGCTTGCAGTGCCATTTTCAGGGAAATTTGGTGGAGCTACAGGCAATTTGAATGCTCATGTCGTTTCCTATCCGGATATTGATTGGAATGCCTTTGCAGATAAATTTGTGGGCGAGCGGCTTGGACTTTCCAGGAGCTATCCGACTACCCAAATCGAGCATTACGACAATCTTGCGTCATTATTCCAGGGCTTGATGCGGGTAAATAATGTGCTCGTTGATTTTAGCCGGGATGTGTGGCAGTATATTTCGATGGGTTATTTTAAGCAGAAAATCAAAAAGGATGAAGTGGGATCTTCAGCTATGCCCCACAAGGTAAATCCGATTGATTTTGAAAATGCAGAAGGCAACCTCGGAATTGCCAATGCGATTTATAATCATTTGGCGACAAAGCTTCCTATTTCCAGACTTCAGCGAGACCTTACCGATTCCACCGTATTGCGAAATGTGGGCGTTCCTTTTGGACACAATATCATTGCGATTCGATCTTTGATAAAGGGAATAAATAAGCTCGAGTTGAATGAATTGGCCATACATGAAGATCTGGAAAAAAATTGGGCTGTTGTAGCAGAAGCTATTCAAACTATTTTGCGAAGAGAAGGGTATCCAAAGCCTTATGAAGCCCTGAAAGAGCTGACCAGAATAAATGATAAAATCACCAAGGACAGCATTTGGCGTTTTATTGACAGCCTTAATTTGGATGATGCGGTAAAGAAGGAATTAAAAAATATTACTCCTTTCAATTATACAGGGATTAAGCCCGTGTAAATGGCTTGAGGGAATGAAAAATTCAATTTCCTTTACAACTTTTATAGCAAAAGTCAATGTCCTGCCTCGTTAATAGGCAGGCATGATTACTGACTCATTATAAGTTTCATTAATTATTTCCTGCACTATGCAGGTTTAATTTTCTTTATTACTTTTACGCTTAATGAAATTTCTATTCCCCGAGTTTTTATACGGTTTATTTACCCTTGCCATTCCGATTATTATTCATCTTTTTAATTTCAGGAAGTCAAAAAAGATATATTTTTCAAATACAAGGTTTCTATTTGATATAAAAAAATCCACGAGCCAGAAACTAAAACTAAAGCATTACCTCATTTTGTTCTCGAGGATGCTATTTTTAATGTTTTTGGTCTTTGCCTTTGCGCAACCTTATCTCCCCAGCGAAGACAAAAACCCTCAGGCAGAAAGTGTGTATATCTATCTTGATAATTCGGCCAGCATGTCAAATCGAGTGGATGGCACCATGACGAGCTTGAACCTTGGGATGGATTATGTAAGTAAGATTTTAGATTTATATCCGACCAATACCAGCTATAAGATTCTTACCAACGAGTTTGCCCCATTTTCCAATACACTGAAAAGTAAGGATGAAGTAGGCGAATTGCTTACCGAAATGAGAATGAGCAATATTTCCAGAACATTGCCGGAGGCATATACCCGATTAAAAAGCCACACCTTACGTGAAAGTGAAAAAAGTAAGGATATATTTATTATTTCAGATTTTCAACAATCGACCATCGGGAATTTCGAGCGATTAATTATTGATTCTGCAGATCAGGTGTTTGTTTCCCCCATTTCTTTTGATGCCACAAAAAATATATTTATTGATAGCATTTATTTGTCTAATCCATTTCTTGTAGCCAACGAGAAAAACCAACTAAACGTAGTATTAAAAAATTCGGGTCATGAAGATGCAAATGATTTGCCGATAAGACTATTTATTAATGAAATCCAATCTTCAAGTTCGTTAGTAAGCATTGCGGCCGGGCAATCAAAAGAACTCACTTTCGAAATTGGGTATAACCTGGACAAAGTTAATCGTTGCAGAATAAATTTTGAGGACTATCCCGTCACGTTCGATAATGACTTTTTTTTCGTATTGAAACTCGATAATAAGATCAATATTATGGAGATCAGAAAGGATGATTCCATATCGCCGGTTGAGCAGGTTTATGGAAATGCGGGCCTTTTCAATTATACCCCTCAAATTGCTTCGTCTATTGATTACAGCCTCATCAGGCAATATGATTTGGTGATCGTAAATGGCCTGTCTGATATTGACAACTCGCTGGCTTTGGAGCTTAATAATTATATTGATCAGGGGGGGGCGCTATTTATTATACCGGGGGATAATCCTGATATTAGTGCTTACCAAAATCTTTTACCGGCCATAAGACCTGCTCAAAATGACACCTCACGGGTTGATATTGCTATGCCAAATCTTTCTAATCCATTTTATGAGAGCATTTTTGAGGGGGCAAATGAAAAAATGGATATGCCGGACGCCTTGCCTGTGCTAGGGTGGCGGGGTCAGCAGATGGATTTGCTGAAACTTAGGAATAACCTTAATTTTTTGTCCGGGTTCAAAAAACAAGGAACCGTATTTATCCTTGCCACTCCACTAGCAGATCAGTTTACCAGCTTTCATCGACATGCATTATTTGTCCCGGTGATGTATCGGATGGCCGCCCTCAGCAAACGGTCATTTGAAAAGCAGTACTACAGCATCAATGATCCTGCGATCAACCTGAAATTGGATAGTCTGAACAAACGGGATGTATTCAAAATTACGGACTCCGAATCAGAACGTATTCCGAATCAACGTATAAGCGGGAATGAATTGGTGTTGGAGATGTCGAAAAATACCATAAAACCAGGATTCTATGAGTTAACACTCGAAGAAAAAATTAAGGCAGTTTTAGCCTTCAATCTTGATAAGGCAGAATCGTATTTGCAGCAGATGACATTTGATGATATCAATAAAAACTTAGCTGTTTATGATAATGTGAAAATATTTGATGCAAATGATGCAGACAATTTTTTAAAAGAAGTCAAAAAAAATAAATTTGGAGTACCTTTATGGAAATATGCCATCATAGTATCATTATTATTTTTATTGGTGGAAGTTCTGTTAATTAGATTTTTATAGCATGAGTATTCTTATAAAATCTGTCCGAATTCTGAACCCCGGTTCATCGTATCACAATCAAAAGTTAAATATGCTGATTTCTGATGCCGGGATAATCAAATCGATCGGGAAAGACGAGCCTAAAGCACGCAGAGTAATAGAGGGTAAAAACCTAATGGTTTCGATCGGTTGGTTCGATATGCGGGCAAACTTTAACGACCCTGGCTGCGAATACAAAGAAGATTTGGAGTCTGGCTTGACGACCGCTGCCGCAGGAGGATTTACCGGCGTTGCCCTACTCCCCAATACGAAGCCTTGTATTGAATCAAAAAATGAAGTCAGCTATTTGCAATCAAAAAACAGGGGCCATGTCACCCAAATCTATCCGATGGGAGCCGTGACCAAGGCGTGTGAGGGGGAAGATTTTACGGAGATATTAGACATGCATGCAGCAGGTGCCGTAGCTTTTACAGATGGGGAACGTCCAATCTGGAACGCCGACATTTTGCTTAAAACATTGCAATACCTTCAAAAATTTGAAGGCCTTTTAATCAATAAACCGGAAGATAAATACCTGACAGCATTCGGCACCATGAATGAAGGAGTAACTTCTACCTTTCTTGGAATGAAGGGCATGCCCGGATTGGCCGAAGATATTATGATCCAAAGAGATATCGAACTGCTTAAATACGCAGGAGGAAGAATTCATTTTTCCAATATATCTACAGCTCACGCATTGAAACACGTTGTGAAAGCGAAAAAAGATGGATTGAATGTGACCTGTGATGTGGCAGCTCACAATTTGATTTTTGACGATACGCTACTTTCAGATTACGATACCAATTACAAGGTAAACCCACCACTTCGAAGCAAGAGGGATATAAGCGCATTGGTAAAAGGAGTGGTTTCCGGTGATGTTGATGTGATTGTGTCTTCCCACACACCACAAGATGAGGAATCGAAAAAACTCGAATTTGACCATGCGGATTTTGGCATGCTGGGCTTACAGACTTTTCTTCCAATTGTTGCTCAGAAATTAATTAGTGGTGATATTTCTACTTTGTTGGAGAAATTCACGGTAAACCCAAGGACAATATTAAATTTGGAGGTTCCAAAAATTGAAGAGGGTGAAAAAGCGGACTTAACCGTTTTTGACCCGGATCTTAATTGGATGTATAATGCTAAATCGAATTATTCAAAATCCAGCAATTCCCCATTGTTGGATCAAAACTTAACAGGTGCAGTAGTTGGAGTTGTGAATAACGGGAAATCCTTTTTCAATACCTTTTCATGAGTTTTTTGTCATTGAAAAATAAATTGGTTTCAGTTCCATTAAAGTATGGGGCGTTTGGGGGAATTATGGTGATCCTGCTGATCCTAATATTCTATTTCCTCGATCTTGATCCATTGGTCAACATTAAAGTGGCGGATGTGTTGATTTTAAGCATATTTATTTTTTTTACACTAAAAGAATTCCGGGACAGGTATAATAACCGGGAATTGCATTTTTGGCAGGGAATGACCGGTGGAGTGCTCACTTATCTGACTATTGCTTTGATTTCTGCGGCATTTATATTGCTGATGACTGTAATCATTGACCCTGAAATGACGACTGATTATATAGCAAGTCGAATTGAGCTGTTGAATGAAAATAAGCAGAAATTAGTAGACGCTATGGATGAGGAGACTTATTTGAAAGCGGTATCCGGAGTGGAGAATACTACAGGATTTGATTTGGCATTGGATGATTTTTTGAAAAAATCAATAATTGGACTATTTTTAACTATTATAATCGCCGTAATTTTACGCAAATAAACTAACTAAACACTTTGTATTATGGAAGAACAAGAAATAAATCTCAAGAGTTATGTAATTAAGTATTCGATTATTATTGCTCTAGTAGGTATTGCAACGACAACACTAGTTTACATCTTGGATGAAACACTCATGATTAAATGGTGGTTTGGATTAATTTCATTGGCAATAACACTAGGACTACTTATTTATTTTGGGAATTTGATGAGGAATGAAAATGGAGGATATTTATCTTTTAAGAAAGGCTTTATTTTTGTTTTTTTAATTGTTTTCTTTTCCTCAGTTATTTCCACTGCGTATAGCTTAGTTTTGTATAATGTAATTGATCCTGATTTAGGGGAAAGGTTAACGGAAGCGTTGGTTGATCAAACTACTCAGATGTTACAAAATTTTAATTTACCAGAAGACCAAATAGATGAAACCATTGATAAAATGCTTGAGACAGATAATTTTTCACCCGTTTCTATTCTAAAGAGCGCTGGCATAGGTTCTGTTATTGGCGGATTAGTTTTGGGATTAATAATTGGTGCAATCATCAAGAAAAAACGAGTCGACCCAGATATAATGTAGATGAAAAAAAAACTGGATATATCAGTTATTGTGCCTGCCTATAATGAGGAGGAGTCGATAACTGAGCTGAATGAATGGATAAGCCGTGTGATGACAACGCACGGCTTTTCCTATGAAATACTGTTGATCGATGATGGCAGTACCGATGGTACATGGGAAAAAACCAGGGAACTGTCATCCATTAATCCCAATCTCAAAGGATTAAAATTTAATCGAAACCAGGGGAAATCAGCAGCTTTAAATACAGGTTTTCAGCACGCTTCAGGTGATGTGGTGATTACCATGGACGCCGACCTTCAGGATAACCCGGATGAAATCCCGGGCTTGTATAAGATGATAATTGAGGATGGTTTTGACATTGTTTCCGGTTGGAAAAAAAAGCGCCATGATCCCATAGGAAAAACCATTCCTTCCAAGTTCTTTAATTTTGTGACAGCCAAAATTTCAGGGATCAAACTACATGATTTCAATTGCGGCCTAAAGGCATATAAAAATGTAGTGGTAAAAAACATTCATGTATATGGTGAGATGCACCGCTACATACCTGTGATATGTAAATGGCACGGATTCGGAAAAATTGGCGAAAAAGTCGTGCAGCACCAGGCCAGGAAATATGGCATTACCAAATTCGGTTTTGAACGTTTTGTTACAGGATTTCTGGATCTGATCTCAGTAACTTTCGTTTCCAAATTCAGAAAGAAACCCATGCACTTTTTTGGCACAATGGGTTCGCTTTCTTTTTTCGCCGGGTTTTTTATAACCTTCTATATCATCCTTCAAAAAGTATGGAGCATCTATAACGATGCTCCTTTTCGTGATATAGTTGATCAGCCCTTGTTTTATCTTGCACTTGTAGCCATTATCCTGGGGGTTCAACTGTTTCTTGCCGGCTTTCTAGCTGAAATGTACACGATGGCCAATGAAAAAAATTCACAATATTTATTGATCGATAAGATTGGCTTCTGATATTTCTATCATCATTCCGGTTTACAACAGGCAGGAAGAGCTGGCAGAATTGCTCGAAAGCCTCACCGAGCAATTAGATCAAGGATTTGAGGTAATTGTGGTCGATGATGGATCGGATCAGAAATGTGATGTCGTCGTAAGCAATTTTCTAAAAAAGCTACATATTCAGTATTTCTATAAAGAAAATTCTGGCCCGGGAGATTCCAGAAATTATGGATGTGATCATTCTGATGCTGATTTTTTTGTGTTCTTTGATTCCGATTGCATCATTCCTCCAGATTATATGGAGAATTTGAAAAAAGGGATTATAGGGCTTCAGGCATTTGGCGGCCCTGACAGAGAGCATCATTCTTTTACATCCATCCAGAAAGCAATTAGCTATTCGATGACTTCATTGTTTACAACCGGAGGAATCCGGGGGCATAAAAATTCCATGGAAAAGTTTCATCCACGGAGTTTTAATATGGGATACGCCAGGGAGGTGTATGAGAAAACAGGAGGGTTTTCAAAACTCCGATTTGGAGAAGATATTGATTTAAGCGTCAGAATATTTGAACATGGTTTTAGTACCAGCCTAATTCCAGAATGCTTTGTATATCATAAACGGCGTACGGATTTCAGAAAGTTTTTTAAGCAGGTTTTTAATTCCGGCATTGCACGGATCAACCTGTATAAAAGGCATCCAAAGTCCTTGAAGCCGGTTCATTTTTTTCCTGCGGCATTTGTGGCATATCAACTTTTATCTATTCCTCATGCAATGTACCACAGCGAGTTTTGGGTGCTTTGGCCGACAGTTATGTATGTGACACTCATTTTATTTGACGCTACGATACGTTTGAGAAGCCCTTGGATTGGCGTATTATCTGTATCGGCCTCAATTGTTCAACTTTTTGGCTATGGACTGGGGTTTATCCAAGGTTTTCTAAAAAGGATTATTCTAAACCAATCGGAATTCCACGCTTTTGATAAAACCTTCTACGATTAAAAGCGGCTAATTTCTTTGCCCAGCGCCCAGCACCCAGTCAATCCTTCTCACAAAAATAAATAATTTCTTCTTCCGGCAGAGCGTATCGTGTTCTATCCTCGTTGCTGAGGTCATTCAAATAATCATCCTCAGTCACTCTAAAACCCGCTCTTCTTAAGTGATCACCATAGTCTTTTCCATATTTTCTCATATGATCATTTTGGCCAAATACTCGCTCTCGTTCCAATGGGTCTGTTATGGACGGATCTTCAAGCGTTTTATCCAATTCCATGTAAACGGGAGATTGAATGATAGCCCATCCGCCTTTTTTTAATACCCGATGGATTTCACCCATAGCTTTAATATCATCTTCCACATGTTCCATAACGTGGTTGCAAAAAACGACATCAAAGGTATTTTTATCAAACGGTATCTGGAGTACATCCATTTTTACTTTGGCAAGTGGTGATTCAATATCACCGGTGATATATTCCAGGTTTTTCATTTGCTCAAAAATATCCATAAAGCACAATTCAGGAGCGATATGGAGTAATTTGATTTTGGACGTAAAGAGAACTGTTTTATTTTTTAAGAACAGCCACATCAAACGATGGCGTTCTAAGGAAAGTGAACTTGGGCAAAGGGCGTTTTGTCGTGATTCAAGTCTGCCGTAAGGCAAAAATTTTCTATACGTTTTTCCGTCAATAGGACACTGAACATTATTGCCATAATAAAAAATGGCGATGATCCTCAACACATAGTGACTGACATATTGGATATATCTTCGAGGAATCTTTCTTAATATAAAACTTATTATCTGTTTCATTCAAAGGTCTCTTTTTCCTACTTGCTTACTTTATATACCTTTTCTATCCACCCATCCATCAAATAAAAGCATTTATCAAATCTATCTTTATATAATGCGTTAGTATTTAGAAATTGCAATGCAAATATCAGAAATTCTACAGATTCTATCCGTAGGTTTGAATTCTTATATTGACAAATTGGGGATTAATGGTTAAATCACTCAATTTAATTAATAGGCCTGATAGACTAAAAAGTAAAAATTAAAGCTTAGTTTGATGAAAAAGAAAGTTATAATTGGCATTGTCGCTGCAGCAGTTATTGTTTCCGGTTTTCTGTTTTTTAATATAGCAGATCCAACAGAAACAAATGAGATTATTGTTGATGTTAAGAGCGGGAAGTTTATTGTAGATATCACAACTACTGGTGAGCTTGAAGCAAAAAATTCTGTGAAGATTATGGGCCCTGGCCGACTCAGACAATTTAGGGTGTATCAAGTGAGCATCCAGGACATTGTCGATGAAGGCACGGTTGTAGAAAAAGGAGATTGGATAGCCACCTTGGATCAATCAGAGTTTAATACCAAATTGCAAGACAAGCAAATTGATCTGGAGCAAAATCAATCCCAGTTTATTCAGGATCAGTTAGATACCACCTTGCAAATGCGGCAAGCAAGAGATGAGTTAATCAATTTGGCATATGGTGTAGAAGAAATGCAGATAAAATTGGATCAATCTCAATTTGAGCCACCGGCAACCATAAAGCAAGCTGAAATAGACGTTGAAAAAGCAAAACGGGCACTCGATCAGGCAGAGCAAAATTACGTTATAAAATTAGAGCAAAACAAAGCAAAAATGGCTGAGGTTTGGGCTGAAAGAAGAAAAGTTCAAAATGAATATAACTCTATGCGGGATTTGGTAAAGACATTTCAGATTTTAGCTCCCGAACCGGGCATGGTGGTCTATACCAAAGGATTTGATGGGAAGCCGATGAAGGCCGGTTCGCAAATTCATACCTGGGATCCGGTAGTAGCAACACTCCCGGATCTTTCTATCATGATATCCAAAACGTATATCAATGAAGTTGATGTCCGAAAGATTAAAGTCGGTCAAAAAGTTGAGTTAGGATTAGATGCTTTTCCTGAGAAAAAAATAAAAGGAGTTGTAATAAGAGTTGCGAATGTTGGGGAGCAAAGCCCAAACTCTGACTCCAAGGTTTTTGAAGCAACAATAGAAATTGAAGGGTCTGACCCATTGTTGCGTCCATCTATGACAACTTCAAATAAAATTATTGTTAAGGAGATGGATTCAGCAATATATGTTCCCCTCGAAAGCCTTCATAGTAAAGATGACTCGATTGCTTTTGTCTATAAAAAATCAGGCTTAAAGGTTACCAAACAAGAAGTGAAAGTTGGTGAATCAAATAATAATGAAGCAATCATCACACTT
>JAUUZS010000349.1 GCA_030589835.1 Cyclobacteriaceae bacterium | reverse complement strand
GGGATGCCCCGGGGTCTCCCTGTCTTCCTGACCTGCCTCGCAACTGCCTGTCGACCCTTCTGGATTCATGCCGTTCAGTACCCACGATTGCCAATCCTCCGGCAGCCTTAGATTCTGGTGATAACTTGATGTCTGTACCCCTTCCAGCCATGTTGGTGGCAATGGTCACGGTTCCGGATTCACCGGCAGACTTAACCACCTCTGCTTCCCGCTGATGCTGCTTCGCATTTAATACCTGGTGTTTAAGTTTTCTGATGTTAAGCATTCGACTTAACAACTCAGAAATTTCTACCGATGTGGTACCCACCAATACAGGTCTTCCCTGATCCGTGAGTTCAACAATTTCATCAACTACGGCATTGAATTTCTCCCGGACAGTTTTGTACACTTTATCCTCCCTGTCGTCCCGAACAATATCCACATTGGTAGGAATCACCACTACATCCAATTTATAAATATCCCAAAGTTCCCCTGCTTCAGTTTCAGCAGTTCCTGTCATGCCAGACAATTTGTGATACATCCTGAAGTAGTTTTGCAGCGTGATGGTCGCATAGGTTTGTGTGGCATCTTCAACCTTTACATTTTCTTTAGCTTCGATTGCCTGGTGCAATCCATCAGAATACCTTCTGCCTTCCATGACACGTCCCGTTTGTTCATCGACAATCTTCACTTTGCCATCGACCAGAATATATTCGGTATCCTTTTCGAACAGTGTGTATGCCTTTAGCAATTGATTTACGGTGTGAATCCTGTCTGCTTTTATTGCGTAATCCTGGATAAGGGCTTCTTTCTTTTTGAGCATTTCTTCCTCCTCAAGCGCTTCATCATTTTCATATTCGGCAATTTCGGAGCCTATATCCGGTAAAATGAAAAAGTTATTGTCTTCGCCCTGTCCGGTGATGAGATCTATTCCTTTTTCGGTAAGGTCTATGCTGTTGTTTTTTTCATCAATCGTAAAATAAAGCGGTGCATCTGCTTCAGGCATCAATTTAGAATTTTCCTGCAAATGGAAATTTTCTACCTTTTGCTGGATCATTTTCTTGCCCGGCTCACTCAAAAATTTAATCAGTGGCTTATATTTTGGCAGGCCTCTGAAAGCGCGAAAAAGTGGCAATCCTCCCTCCTTTTCGTTTCCATCTTTGAGTAATTTCTTTGACTCGATCAAGAATTGAGACACCACCTTTTTTTGTGCATCAACTAATTTTTGAATGCGTTGTTTTAATTCGTGGAATTGATGTTCATCGCCTTTAGGCACAGGCCCTGAAATAATCAGCGGGGTTCTCGCATCATCGACAAGTACAGAGTCCACCTCATCGACCATGGTATAATGATGCTTTTTCTGCACCAATTCATCCACCTCTCTGGACATGTTATCCCTAAGATAATCAAACCCAAATTCGTTGTTCGTTCCATATATGATATCGCAGGTATATGCTTTTCTTCTGGCTTCTGAGTTTGGTTCATATTTATCAATACAATCAACGGTAAGTCCATGAAATTCAAAAAGAGGTCCCATCCACTCCGAATCCCGTGTTGCCAGGTAATTATTCACTGTCACAATATGAACGCCTCTATTGGATAAAGCATTTAAATATGCTGGTAAAGTCGCTACAAGTGTTTTTCCCTCACCTGTTGCCATCTCAGCAATTTTCCCCTGATGCAGGACAACCCCTCCGATAAGCTGTACGTCGTAATGAAGCATTTCCCACTTCATCTTGATTCCGGCGGCTTTCCATTCATTATGCCAAATGGCTTTTTCCCCATCTATTTCGACGTGCTCTTTTGTGGCTGCCAGTTGCTTATCTTGCATAGTAGCCGTAACTACAAGGCTTCCGTTTTCTTTAAACCTTCTTGCGGTTTCCTTTATAATCGCAAAGGCCTGGGGAAGCACTTCGAGCAAGATTTCTTCCAGGCTTGTATTACGCTCCTCCTCCAGTGCATCTATCTGATTAAAAATTTCCTCTTTATCATGGATGTCCATCTCCGGTTCATCCTCAATTTTTTGATGTAAATCTGATATTTGTTGATCAATATCCTTGAGATGACCCCCAATAATCTCTTTTACAGTTTCAGTTTTTGCCCTTAATCCATCATCGCTGATCTCCAGAAGTTTTGCATATTCTTCATTGGTTTTTATCACGTAAGGCATTACAACCTTAATGTCACGATCCGATTTAGTACCAAATATTTTCTTTAGTGCTTTAGCTATCATTTTTCTGCTGCCGGTTTTAAAAATAAACGCAAAGTTATGGCTTTCTTTTGTTTTACTAAATATATCCTGAATAATTCAGCCTGAACCTTCATATAGTTCGCTGTCAAATATTACAGATCAATTACTCCGGCACCTGTTCCTCCGGATGTTCTGCCTTGAAATCATTCCAATATTTCTTTACGGTTGATTTCATATCCTTCCGTAAGAAGAGAATTCCAACCAGGTTAGGAAGGGTCATTAAGGCAATGGTGATTCCGGAAAACGTCCATATAATGGTCGTATCGACAAATGATGCCACAAAAAAACCTGATACATATACGATTCTATAATAAATCACTGATTTCGGGCCAAACAAAAAGGTCATCGCCCGATCTCCGTAATAAGACCATGAAATGGCTGTTGAAAAGGCAAATAATAGTAGCCCTATCGAAACGATATATTTACCATAATCACCTATAAAACTTTTTGAAAAAGCAATAGCAGTCAATGGAGCGCTGTGGACCAAGGATTTTCCTTCGAGTTTGAACTCCCCTTTTGGATCCACTAAATTACCATCCCTTACCTCCAATCCCCCTGAAAAGAGTTTATCATTTTCATACACCAATACATTTTCGGCAATAGAACGGGCATGTAGTATGCTTAGCTCATTTATTATTTCTCCCTCTTTGACCGTTAGCGTGCCGGTAAATGATTCAATTGGTTCATTATAATTTAAGTATTCAAATAACTGTGCGACATCCTCCTTTTTATTTTCATCATAAATCCTACTCAAAATGTTCATGTCTGCATTTTGAAACTCATTCTGATGTTTTTCATTCCAAACCCCGGAAGACAAAAGAACCAATCCTGTCAGAGAGCAGATAATAATAGTATCAATAAATGGTTCTAAAATCGCCACCATACCTTCCGAAACAGGTTCGTGAGCTTTTGCTGCTGCATGTGCAATCGGGGCCGATCCCTGTCCTGCTTCATTACTGAATAATCCGCGTCCTACCCCTTTATTGAATGCGAAGATCAAGGCTGATCCAAGAAAACCTCCTGCAGCTGCTGTACCGGAGAAAATATCTGCAAAAATCGAAATAATGGATGGAATGATGTTTTCATAATTATATATAATAACCAACATTGCTCCTACGAAATAAATCGCAGCCATGGTCGGAACAAGCCGGGCAGTAACTTGTGCAATACGCTTTATTCCACCTATAATCACCGTACTTAGCAATACTGCCAAAACCAATCCCGTCACCCATCTTTCGATGCCAAAAGTAGCCAATACAGAATTTGATATACTGTTGATCTGCGGTAGGTTGCCGGTACCAAAAGATGAAAGTACTGTGGCAATGGCAAATACAACAGCCATCCATTTAAAATTCACTTTCATTCCAAAAAATCGAAAGTCGGCATTTTTCATGTAGTACATTGGCCCTCCGGCCATAGAACCATCCGAGGTTTTTTCCCGGTATTTATGCGACAAGGTGACTTCCACAAATTTGGTGGTCATACCCACTGCGGCCGTTACCAGCATCCAGAACAATGCCGCAGGGCCTCCCAGGTAAACGGCCAGGGCTACACCGGCAATATTTCCCGTTCCCACGGTTCCCGATAGCGCTGTGGCTAAAGCCTGAAAATGCGAGGTATCTCCTTGGTCAGTTTTTCTGTCAAATTTTCCTTTGACAACTTTTAAGGCATGACGAAAATATCGGATTTGAGGAAATTTGAGATATATCGTAAAAAATACACCTGTAAATAATAACAGATAGGCGAACCATTGGGCTCCACCTATTACTCCATCGATCAGTTTGAGAAACTCATGTATTTCTTGCATATGCCTATTTCAGTTTGAATAATTGACAAAACTAAGAAAATAAGCTTTTTCATAAAGCATTATTGACAATCATTGATAGAATATGCCTTGCCATAGATATTTATGGTGTGCATCGAGTACATGATTATAATCTTCAAATGGCGTTTTTTCTGTAAAATATAAACACGTCAAATGATACTTGCTTCCTTATTTAATTATTACATTTGCTAAAAAAATATTCCATTAAACTGACCCTGCCAGAGATAAATTTCGAGAGTCAATAAGTCATAATTGTTATCAGCAAATAGTATTGTTTCTACAAAAATAACACATGAAAAAAACCGCTTTATACGATAGGCATGTAGCATTAGGAGCCAAAATAGTTCCTTTTGCAGGGTATGAAATGCCGGTAAGATATAATTCTGAATTAGAGGAGCATCACGCCGTACGAAAAAGTGTAGGCATATTTGATGTTTCGCATATGGGAGAGTTTTTGGTGAAGGGGCCAAAAGCTTTAGATTTGATTCAGAAAATCAGCAGTAATGACGCTTCGAAACTTACTGTAGGAAAAGTGCAGTATTCGTGTATGCCGAACGTCACGGGCGGAATTGTCGATGACCTGCTAGTATATATGCTGAAACCGGAAGAGTATATGCTTGTGGTCAACGCCAGCAACATCCAGAAGGATTGGGAGTGGATAACGAAACACAATGATATGGAAGCTGAGCTGGAGAATATCTCTGATGACATTTCCTTGCTCGCCGTTCAGGGGCCAAAAGCTAAAGATGTAATTCAAAAGCTTACCAAAACAGACCTTTCTTCGCTGTCATATTATACGTTTACGAAAGGGAATATCGGGTCCATCACCGATGGCGCTATTCTTTCCGCCACAGGATATACCGGATCGGGAGGATTTGAAATCTATGTGTACAATAAATTTGCCGCACAGGTTTGGGACGAAATCATGAAGGCGGGAGAAGCATTTGGCATAAAACCTGCCGGATTAGGGGCCAGGGATACATTACGGCTAGAAATGGGCTATGCCCTGTATGGAAATGACATCGATGAAAGCACCTCTCCGATTGAAGCAGGACTGGGCTGGGTCACAAAATTTTCAAAAGATTTTATAAATGCACCTTATCTTAAAAAGCAAAAAGAATCCGGGATACAAAAAAAATTGCTTGGTTTTTTGATGGAAGAAAAAGGCATTCCAAGATCGGGGTATGAAATACTGAATGAAAACGAAGAGGTCATTGGCAAGGT
>JAUUZS010000067.1 GCA_030589835.1 Cyclobacteriaceae bacterium | reverse complement strand
AGAGGTAAAACTCTTCATTTTCTGAACTGCCCGGCCTTGGTCGTCTACGGCTATAAAAAGGTAAGGTGTATCGGCCTGAAGTTTAAAATGTGCCGATCCATCTTCCTCGACAGGAACAGTGCCTACAATGCGCTCCATAGTAAATGAACCCGTATAGCTAAGTGGCTCATTACCTCCTGTAAAATTAATGGGCTTGCGAAGGGTTTCCAGAATAAGCAAATCCGATATGGAACCTTCCTCAATTTCTGACATGTTTCGCCCTTCATACACATTCTGTAATAGGATGGTCCCATAATCTGTATCTGCGGCAAGGTGAGAGGATACAACAGGCTCCCGCTTTCGCGAAATCACGGGGCGCGGTTCAAAAATAATATGATCGCCACCCATAAAATCTTTGGTAAGTTCAAAAAGGACTTGCTCTGTACCCTTACCATTCATCAGGATCAAATCCTGTCTTCGCGATGCCATAAAAAGGTCACTGTTAATTGCTATTGGATCGTACACCATATTGTGCTTATTGGTTTGCTGAATAAACTGCATGGCATTTTTTTCGTCAGGGCCACCGCTTAGAGAAATCAGCACCGGGTATCCTTCATGTTCACGGCGGCCATGACCGGGCGAATACGTTGCCAATATGGTATCTGTTGACCAGGGAACAGGTTTTGCATCGATGAGCAGACAGCTGCCCGGGTTTTCAAATACAGAGGTCTGGTTTCCGTACAATACCGTTTGCCGTGATCCATCAGGATTCATCACCCACAAATGATGGAAATGTACCTGGCTACGGTCGACATACTCCCAACGCGTGTACATGATTTGACCATTGGGCAGTACCCACGGCGTATTGTCGTGCTCAATGTTGGCAGATAATTTGGTGATTTCTGATCCATCTGCCTTACAACGGTGAAGGGTGGCGACCTGTGTGGACCAACAATTTACCCAGCATTCGCAACGCGTCGAGACGAATATGATATCGCCATCGGGCAAATAGGTAGGTTCAATATCGGAATAGGGTCCAAAGGTAATTTGCTTCAAAAAGCTTCCTTCTGTATCTGTTTCATATAAATGAAAATGCTCTTGTCCACCTTTTCGGTAGGAGAACAATATTTTTTTACCATCATAATTCAACTGAGGATCGCGAAACGTGCCTTTATCATCCTGATGCAGGACCTCCAGTTTGCCGGCTTTAACATTCAATTTACATAAGCTACTCCCCTCTTCATACAACTTATTATCTGTATCGAAGGCGTAATAGCCAAAATTCGCATACCAATGGCCGTCCTGAGGCATTTTGCGTGTCACAAAAATAACCTCCTCAAATTCTGAGATCTTCAATTTTTCCTTGTTTCCATCCTGGGCACCATGGGACGACAAGACTGGGAAAAACAATAAAATCAGGAGAACAGGCAGTAATACAATTTTATTCAGGATATCCATGGCGCTATTTTTAATTTCATCAATTCCTTAATACCAGCTCATTTAAGCTCTTCTTTATCTCAAGAGGCTCTAAAAACGGGTATTTTCAGGTGTTTGAATCACAATGGTTTATTCATAAAAAACAAATCTTAATTTAAGGATAAATCTGATGATGACAAATGGATACTATTTCTATCTGTCCGCAACGATGCTGAAAATGCTATCCTGTTACAAAATGACAACAGAATGCGAAGGCGGTTAACTGGATTATAGGATTATTATACGTGGTGTATTACCTAACTCCAGTTAATTGGTTAAAAAAATCGGGGGAGTGATTGCCTGACTTTTAGCGCTTTAATACACCTACAATGGGTAAGAAATGCACATAAAAAAACCGCAGCCCCTATTTAGTGAATGCGGTTTTTTTTCAAACAAATGTGCACTTTGGTTAGGAAGAAAAACGAAAATTCTTCCGTATATATGCATTAAATGTTTTTATAACACAACTTTATTTGAAGCATTTGACTGCCATTCCAAATAAGCACCATCATACACTTTTACATTAGGATACTGAAGAGCGGAGGTCAATACAAAATATATTATGCCAGCCCTTACTCCTGATTCACAATAAAGAATCACTTCTTTTCCTTTTGTGACTCCTGCTGCATTAAATATTTTTTGCAGATCTGCTGCCGGCTTTATTTTACCTTTTGCATCCATCATATTTTTGAACTCAATATTTTTAGCTCCGGGGATATGGCCTTTTTTCAATTCCGTTGTGGCAGTGCCTTTATACTCTTCCGGTGCTCTTGCATCCACAATTACTCCACTAGTTGCTTTTACCTGTGCCATGGTAGCAATCTTAGATTTGTCAGCAGTGGCTTTGAAGGTTGCAGCAGTAATTTTAGTCGGATTTTTTGTGACCGGCTTACGTGCTGCTTTCCATGCATCCATATGACCGTCCAAAATCTTGACGTCTTTGGCTCCCAGGTAGCTCAATATCCAATACAATCTTCCGGCGTATTTACCTGTTCCATCATCATAAAGCACTATAGTTTTGGATTCACTTATCCCTTTGGATCCCAAAATAGTAGCAATCTCGGTAGCACTTTTCAACATATTCTTCACTGGAACTTCGTCATATAAATCGGAATGCGTGATATGAACAGCTCCAGTAATATGTACCTTTTTATAATCTGCGGCTGTTCGTGTAGAGACCAAAATAACATTATCCTTTTTGATGATCTTCGCAAGTGCCTGTGCCGTGATAACATCCTGACCATAAGAAAAACTTAGGGGGAGTATAAAGGCTAGAATAAATACTAAATTTAATTTTTTCATGATATTTAATTTTTAAAATCTAACTTGTAGTTGAACTAAAAGCATATCGTTTTTTACTTCTGATGGGGTTTCGGCCCTATAAAGATAGTTGAGTTGCAACCTGGTCCAGTCGTTTGGATAATAATTGAGACCGAAAGTCTGGCACATACTTGATTCTTCTATATTTACAGGAGCATCTCCACCACTACTTTTAATGGTTTCATAACTTTCTATTTTGTAAACAGGTTCGATATTTGAGTTTGTTTTATATACTGCCATCATATAGAAACCATCCGCATTATTCGTGCCAGTCATTGTGACGGGGTCACCACCACATCCTCCACCTTCCATATAAGAGCCTTCATCATTGCCATGAATATATTCTCCCATCAAGGTAACATTCTTAAAAGTATATTGTGCATCAAAACCATACCTCATTTTAGTATCATCATCTATGACGCCATCTGCCATGGGCGGACTTTCGGTATATCGGGCACTTGCGCCAAAATATAGCCCTTTTATTGGCTGATATGTCACCCGACTTGTAAGTGAGTATGCATCAAGCAAATTATTGTCTGTTTGGAACAAACCTGTGCCATTGGTTAATGCTACACTATAGGTTAACTTTGTGGTGTCACTTCCTCCAAGAAGCATTAATCCTATGTCCCTGTTTCCACCACCTAAATTTGCGGTGAGTTCATCTACCATTTTTGACCTGTTAATGGTGTATAATCCATGACAAGGCATGCTTAGTTCGCGGCCAAATTGATATTTAAATGACCCTAAAGCGACTTTGAGGTATCGGTATCTGGTATAGGATACAAATGCATCCAATAAAAATGGCCCTGTTTGGTTTGGGTTCATAAACTGGCTGGTTTCCAACAGCACATAATACCCGAAATCGTAGGGAATATTACCCATAAACCCAATCCGCATTCTTCTAAAATTAAAAGAGGCTTGTGTTTCTTCCTCAAAGCTGGCATTGAATTCAGGTTGTAAATACCCCCAAACGGTCACACCCTCATCGGAACTTGGCGCAGAACACCCCTGGCCAACGACCATGGTGGGAATACAGAAACCTACTGCTAAAATAATAAAAATTAACTTTTTCATTTGATTGAAATTTGTGAAAACAAAGGCATCTGTAGATAATTTTTATTTCCCGGAAAATCTGCTTGTCGGCTAATTTGTCCTGATAACTATCCCAGGCATCGCCTGTTTCTTATGTTTATAAATTGAGAATACAGTTCCATTTAATGATTATTGCACGTTCCAGGGCATGGAAGGTATTGTTAATAATCTCAGACATGGTCTGTTTCGTAACTGTATAAATAAAATCAAGCCCCGAATAATCGGGGCTTGATATATGTTTTTTAATCTACTAAAGGAAAATCTTTTGGGCCAGCATTTTGTCCCCAATGGTTCGTGACTTCTCCAGTCACCCAATAATCATTATTAGTATTTAATCCGTTCATTCCGAATAGCATACTCTTTGCATCGTAGCCCAATACTCTCAAGTAAGCAGTAACTACTGCAGAGGTCTGACCTGTATAGCAATACGTCACGACTGCTTTGCTCGGATCAAGATAGTTAACAGAACCATCTGCAAGCAGTAATGGATTTATTCGAACAGCGCCATCTACATGACCAAACGACACATAATGATCTGCGCTAAAATAATTATTTACAAAATAATCACCTGGTGCAGCCACCACACTTGCGCTGCTTACTGTAGCCGATCCCCACTCATTAATAACAGCTTCCACTCTTGCCTGTAGGATGTCTTCACCTAAAGTTTCGCCTGTAGATAGTGTTGGGCTGTCGAATGTTGTGTTTTCAGGAGCTGCATCAGTCGATAAACTTCCTTCACCACTATCGCCTATGTTTCCTGTCCATGCATCAACTTCTGCATTCCATCCGCTCATGCCCCATTTCAGAGCCTGTGCCTCAGTATAACCATACAGTCTCAATAATGCAGTGGCGTAACAGGCAGTTTGTCCGGTATAGCAGGCAATAAGTATTGGCTTATCACCGGCATTAGCTGCTTCGGTCAATAAATCTCCTATTGTTGCATTAACAGCGCCTTCGATATGGCCTGCCGTAAAATGCTCATCACTTCGGATATCAATGATATACTTTCCTGCTACGTCAGCTGCCTCAGCAGGGGCGGTTACAAATTTATTTCCCGCTGTAGAAGTCAGTATTAAATTCAAATCCATTCCATTGCCTACCAAATACGTATTAAGTATGGCCGATTCAGAAGTAGGATCTTCGGTTGCTTCTTCCTTACAACTCGATAAGAAAATTACATTTACAATTAAGATTGCAAATAATATTTGAAATAACTTTTTCATTGTTTTAAAATTTAATTGTTCTAAAAGTTTAATTGGTAAAAAAAAATATTAGCATCCTGCTCCGGCATCGTGCTCTTCTTCAGCACCTCCGGAAAGCATCTCTAAGTCTTTTTCTGTTAAATCAGGATAGGTGAGTTCCCATTCTTTCCACCCTCCATCAAGTGTATACACATTTTCATATCCCAACTGCTTCAATGCTGAAGCTGCCAGAGTACCTCTACTGCCTTTTTTGCAATAGACGATAATTTTTTCTTCAGGTAGTGGCATATATAGTCCTTCTTCTTCCCAATATGCTTCGTCACCTATGCGAAACTCAAGACTCCCCCGGGGAATTACCAGTGATCCTGGAATAAACCCATAATAATGTTCGCTTTTTTGACGTACATCAATCAGTGTATATATTTCCTCGCTGTCCATGAGCTTATTTAATTCATTCACAGTTATTACTTTCACCATTTTCAAAGCCTGATTTACCATTTGCTCCGGTGAAGTGAATTGCTCAACTCGATTACACCCTGAAAAGAGTGCTAGTACAATTATTACTAATGTCAATTTTTTCATATCAATTATTTTTAACCAGATTATTATTTTATTCTTTGTTTTCTTCTACCTCTTCATACCCGGTGACCATTGCTTTAAGATTTGTCATGGGTTTAGCTCCGGTAGTAATCAGGTATAAATGAACGATTAAAAAAACTACCAGTAAAAAGGCCCCCAAAACATGAATTATTGCCACAGCTTCTAATCCTGCCAACTCGATAGGCTTGTTTGGATAATGATAAAACATATATAAAAAGCCAGAGATCAACTGTACAGGAAATACCAAAATGATCAAACCCAGATAAACGATTCGTTGAAGTGGATTCAGCTTGCTCAATTTTGTTTTGTGTACCGGGTGGGCAGCACCCTTAAAAATCCCGGATAAATAATAGTTGATTTGAGATTTCATATTCTTAGTTGTGGGGATAAAATTCTGATACTGACCAGTTACCAGGAGCCAGAATATCGCCACCACAATCAACATTAAAAATGCCCATGACGCTGCAGAATGAAGCCTGACAGACTCTTCGTAACCGAACAAGCTAAAGGTGTCATGAATTTCAAAACCGGTTATCCCGAGCAGGATCACCAATAGGGACTGTGTCCAATGCCAAAACCGCTCAAATTTGCTGTATAATGTTATTTTTATCGTTTTCATATGCTTATTAAAGGTTATTCTTTCTACCGACAAACATTCGTATGAGACCATGAGCGACCACACCTAATAGGGATAATATGACCAGGCCTATGCCCCCGTAGTCAACTATTGCCGAGAAATCCCTTCCTGGCAAGTAGAAATCAGTGATGCCGGACAGCCATCCTGTGCGGGAATGGCATTCCTTACAATCTAAGGTTTCTTCTTTTGGGGAAACCATATGATTGATTGGCCAATATGCTTCAGAAGCTACAAAACCGTACGAACCGCTATATTCGCGTTCATTATATTTCATGCCGAGGTATGCCGCTGTATCATAGTCAAAATCCTTCCAGTATGCTCCTTCACCTTTTTCCCTGGCATGGAGTTTCAGGTTGACAAGGGTATTGTTTTCCGTATCATATATTTGCTTGCCGCGGTGCACTTTCACCGGCCATATCTTGGAATCCGAATCTTTATACGACCCAAACAAGGTATTTATCTTGACAGGGATTTCAGTAATCGTGTCGGAATTTAAATAATGGTCGGCAGTGCCATTGAACCAATAGTACTCGGGTTCTACATTGTCGTCCCACACAAAATTTCCTTTTATTGAGAGGTAATTATGGTTTCCGTCAGCATCAGATTCTGAAATGGGGTTTCCTTCATCATCCAGCCTTCCTGCACTAGACCAATCCCAATACATTTTCGTTGCATTTACCTTGGCATATTTTGGTATATGACATGTCTGACATGCAACCTTATAATAATGCTCATCCAGGATTCTGTCCATGTGAGGTTTATTGGTATGACATTCCTCGCAGGTTGCCCGGTTTTTATTTTCTGACGAAACGGAATATAATTTGCCTGTGATATTATGCTTTTCTGTTTTGTGGCAGTCGATACAATTCATGTCCAGACTATCCGAGGCCATATGCACATCCACTTCAAAGGAGCAGTTCAAAAGTGCTTCTTCGAGATCTCCATGCTTTACATTGTTGCCTCCACCACCATAAAAGTGACAAATGCCACAATTATGCTTTGTTGGCAGTCCTACATTCTGAGCCACATAATTATAGTTAGGCACTGGAAAGTTTAGCGTAGCATTCTCAGCAGTTGCAGGCAATCCTGCTTCTCCGCTTTTCTTCAAATAGGTTTCCGTCCTATCATGACACACCAGACAATCCACATTTCTGGAATCGGAAAAATCGAAACTTTTATCTTCCCATCCCAAACCGATATGACAACGCATACAAGAACCATTGTTTCCTGCTGCTCCCGTACAGAAGTTATTGATCAAATTCTTTTTGCCAATGCTTACTGTTCCTTCCCTTCCTGGGATTTCTACCTCCCTTTCCCATTTCCAATGGGCGGTGGCCATAATTTCATCGTCTCTTCCCGTATGGCAAGAGATACACGCCTCAGTCACCTCAAAAGGAGAATTGAATTCTTGCTTCAGTATATCGTATTCCGCATGATCCGTTGACGATACATGATCAGCGCTTAATGTGACATTGACTGGCGTATGCTGTTCTTGCCTTTTTCCATAAAATGAAAAAATAATATAAATCACCAATCCCGGCAGTATAACCACCACCAGGCTAGATATTAAAAAATTCTTTACCCGACTATTCATAACAAAAGTTTTATTTGATACAAAGGTATGTCAGGCATGAAGAAATAAAGACAAATCACCCACCAAGCCAATCATCAATGGACACCAAACTAATCAGGATTATAAATGACATATATCATATGATTTATTGATCTGTTACGTTAATTTTGTTGATATATGTTAAAGATGACGAACTATGAATAACGTTTTAACGCTAAATAGCTGTACAGTAGGCAAGAACGAGATGTGTTGTTTCGATGAGCTCTCTGAAGAAGAGATGGCATTAATCGAAAATAACATGGTTCATATTGAGTATGAAAAAGGCGAAATGATATGTAAGCAAGGATCATTTGCTTCAAACATCATAGTTCTTGACGAAGGATTGGCGAAAATTTATAAAGAAGGAGGTAATGACACATTGATCCTTAAGATTCTCCCCGCCGTCAATATTATTGGATTAAGTGTATTGTTTGAAGGAAATAACGTTTTCCATTATTCTGCAATGGCTTATTTAAAATCGAAAGTCAGAATGATTGAGATTAATGCATTCAGACATTTAATCAATACGAACGCAAAATTTGCCACTAAAATCATAAGCCTGCTTAGCGAAAATACCGTTACTACGCATGGTCGTTTTTTCTGCTTAACTAAAAAACAGACATACGGACGGTTTGCAGATATATTGCTGTGTCTTTCTCAAAGGATTTACAAAAAAGACAATTTCCCCCTTCAATTGTCAAGAAAAGAATTGGCCGAGTTATCTTCCATGTCTGTGGAAAGCATCACCAGGATTTTAACAAAATTCAAAGATGAAAAGCTGATAAAAGTGAGACCTGAAACTATAGAAATATTGGATCTCGAGCGCCTTAATATGATCAGCCAAAATGGGTGATGTCACCTATTTAGTGCGTAGTTTTTTAAACAATATTGATACCTTCACGCTAATTCCTCTATTCATTATATAAATAGAATTTTGAAGGCATGAAAAAGTGGTATGGATTAATTTCCCTTCTTCATGCTAATACTGCAAAGCAACTTATTTTGATGGCATTTTTCCCGATCTCGATAAATTTGTGCCTTCAGCACTTATAATATCCCGTCATCTGCAAAGCTTGCGTAACCTTCATCGCCAAAAATAATATGATCCAGGACAGGTATTTCCAGAAGATCGCCGGCATGCTTCATTTTTTTTGTGAGATTCAGATCGGCGTTACTTGGCTTTAGGTTTCCTGATGGATGGTTATGAACCAGGATTATTGATGAAGCAGATTGTTCCAGCGCAGCTTTAAAAATAATTTTCGGATCTGCTACCGTCCCTGAAATGCCTCCTGAACTCACTTGTTCCTTCTTGATCAATCTATTTGCCCTGTTTAAGAGAATAATCCAAAATTCTTCTTTTGGCAGATCCAACATCTCCGGTTTCATCAATTGATAGATATCATTTGAGCAGGTGATTTTCACTTTTTCCAAAAAATCCGATTCCTTTCTTCTCCTACCCAATTCCAGTGCGCTTACGATGGATATGGCCTTTGCCTCCCCAATTCCTTTTATCTTTTGCAGCTCCTTTACCGAAAACTTCGCCAGGGTGTTCAAATTATGATCTGCCTTACCTAAAATCATTTTACCTACCTCCACAGCACTGACCGATCTTGTCCCGGACCCTATTAATATGGCAATAAGTTCTGCATCACTCAACGCTGATTTGCCTTTCAATAGTAATTTTTCCCGAGGCCGGTCTTCCTCCGCCCAGCTAAGAATATTTAAATAATCACTTGGTTCAGACATATATTTTTGGTTTAAGGTATCATTAATCCATATAATATCGCATAATCGGGGTGTAATTACAATTATTTCAGTTTCTAAAAATAAGTGTCGGAGGGCACAAGTATAAAAATGTAGAATAATTGACAAAAACCAAAACCCATAAACACAAAAAGCCTCGCCGACGAATCGGTGAGGCTTCTAATACCCATGTTTCTTGATTTACTGCAAAGCGGCCATTACCTTATGAAGTTTGGCTTTTTTATTGGCAGCGTTATTTTTATGAATGATATTTCTTTTTGCAAGCTTGTCAATCATGCTACAAACCTTTTTATACAAATCCTGTGCTTCGTCCTTCGCCGTAGCGTTTCTGAGCTTCTTTATGAACGTTCTGGTTGTTTTTAAATAATACTTATTTCTAAGTCTTTTCGTCTCGTTAGAACGTATTCTTTTTAATGCTGACTTGTGATGTGCCATTCTTTGATTATTCTATCTAAAAATTAAGGATGCAAATGTAGAGGTAATATTTATTATTGACAAATGACTGGTCGATATTTTTTATATAAAAACAACAGGTATCCCATCAGGCAAAATAATTCAATTGCCCGTACAATAAACTACGATTTCATCCATAACCTTACTGTTCGGCATTTGAAGATCAGGGATTTCAAGTGCTCCAGCACTGTGCCCTAAGCTGTAGACCACAGGAAATAATAATCGTTTTGCTTCCGACGAAGGGTACCAATCCCCCGGAATGGCTCTAAAAATGGCAAGGGCATGCTTAGCACAATTCCCTCCAATATCATTGAACCATCGACAAGCTGTCATATGACCATTTGCATCCAATGATAATTCTATAAACATCACCCCTTCAATTTTCTTTAGCCTGGCGACCCTTGGATAATTTAGGTTCATTTGAAGATACTCATACAATTTTGGGATTCCCTCTTTGTAGACGTGATAATCATCGTATGGATCAATCAATAGTGCCATTCCCGTGGTTTCAGGGACTGGAATCACGCCGGGTTTATAATCCGGATGTGTGATAAGCAACGAATCCCCTTTCTGGACTATGAGTTGAAAATAACCAAAAGAATTCGTTGAGGCAGTGCTAGTTCCTTTATATATGGCTATACCTACCTGATCAACAGGCAATCGTGTGTACATATTCAGCACACGACCAGTAAAGGTTATTTGAGCAAATAAATTATTCGCAGTAAAAAAAGCGATGCTAAAAAGGAGGCTTTTGAAAATAATCATCCCTACGAATTCTTGCGTTCTGTTTCTACTTGCTAATATAAATCAGAAATCAAAAATAAATCATGGTTAACGATTTATTTCACTGCAACTTATGCATATTCCTACCCGATATGTTAAGGCAAAAGGTATTTGACTACAATTTTAGCTCCTCCAGAAATTGTTTAAATTTCCTTGTGTTGTATTTTGCCATCCCCGATTTGCTCACTACAATTTTCCCTTCCGGGGATAATACATAAGTAGTTGGGATGGCACTGCTTTCGTACACTTTTGGCAAAGGGCTTGCCAATTGAAAGATTGGAAAGTCATAGCCTTTATTTTTTACAAAATCTTTAGCCTTCTGAAAATCGTCATCAAATGAAATGAAGACGAACTCAATTTCTTTGTCTTTCAACTCCTTGTACATCTCATTGATATCGGGCATTTCAGCAATACATGGAGGACACCAGGTTGCCCACATATTTATAAAAACAACTTTTTCTTCATAATCCTTAAATGGTTTTCTATTGCCTTGCTGGTCTATCAGTATAAAATTATAATCTGCGACAGCGGCTGATTCTTCATTTATTGAGGGCTGCATAATCCCTGTTTTCAAGATAAGTCCCTGCAAAAAACCTAACACCGGTGTGTGCAATCCCGTGCCATATAAAAATCCTATGATGCCCAAAAACACTGCCCATTCAATAATTTCCCTTTT
>JAUUZS010000473.1 GCA_030589835.1 Cyclobacteriaceae bacterium | reverse complement strand
CCAGGTGAGCACCATATCCTATTTTAGACTGCGCATGTACACTTCCATCTACAAAGAGCATCAGTTCTTTCATAAGCATATTGGTATAATTGTATTCAAAATTAAACTGTTATGCGGATAAATACAGCTTGATTTAATAAGTAGTTTCCACCAAACCAGGCTATTTTTTAATTTCCAGAATTCTATCTTCTTCCCGTCCTTCGCCCCTAATTTCCAGTCGATCCTCGAAAACGTTGATGACTGCATAAGAGGATTCTTCGGTATCCACCATCCCTTTCATGGTGAGGTATTGAATTCCATCCTTAATTCCATAGTTTCCTGCGTGATTATGGCCATTAATATATGCTTTCACGCAAGTGTAATTTTCGATAATTGTTATGACTTCCTGTGCATTCCATAAGTTGTGAACATTATCAGGATAGATAGGAAAATGACAATAAAGCACGACCTTCTCCCCTTCCCTGGATGCCTTTTTTAACACCTTGTTGAGCCAATTTAGTTGTTCGGTTCCCACGGCGCCATTCCATTTGGGTGCTTCAATGTCATTTTTGTTATAGTATTCCGCTGCTTCGCTGTATTTTTTACTGTCCTTGGGATAGGCATGAAAACTTACATCATTGCCATCCAGCACTACAAAACGCCAACCATTCAATTCGAAATCATAATACCTGGATGATAAGCCCATTCGCTCCGGAACATCCTTCTTAAGCGTATCCGAAACCGAGAAATCATGGTTGCCGAGCACATGGTAGGTGGGCATTGTGAGCTGATCATATATTGAGCCAACAACTTCAAAGCTTTTATAATCCTGATCTATAAAATCCCCCAAATTGACGACATACTCCAGGTTCAATGTATTGAAATGAGCAACACACTGCTCAAGCTTATGCTCCGACAGTGCATATTTGCGTACTCCCGTCCCCGGATTGGCATAATATTGACAGTCGGCAATCACCCCAAAAGAAAAGACTTGATCCCCGGAATCTTCTTTTGGGACAAAAACATTAAAAACAATAATGGCTCCAAATGCTGTTATCAGAAAAATGGCAACTAGTATTCGATATTTCATTTATTCCCCTTTAGTTTAACATTAAGGTATGCAGAGATGAATTAAGTATAAAATAATGCTGCATATTTGCAACTTGCTTTTCAATTGATATTCGTTTTTTACTTAATATTGACATCTTCCATAAAACCTAAATGATATATGAAGAACACCTCAATCGTTACATTAGTTTTCATTTTAAGCATTACACTTGTTTTTTTCTCTTGTGAAAAGGACGAATATGGGGAAAATGAGACCTTAATAAGTCGTAATGGAGATACTGAAAGTCATAAAAATGGACAAAATTGTATGGATTGCCATATTTCAGGCGGGGATGGCGAAGGCTGGTTTACCGTTGCCGGAAGCGTATATGACATAAACACATCTCCTTATCCCAATGCAACTGTAGGACTTTACACCGAACCAAATGGCTCCGGAACTTTAGTTAAAAGCATTGAAGTGGATGGAGAAGGCAATTTTTTTACTACAGAACCTCTTGATTTTGCTGACGGTTTGTACACAAATGTTACCGATGCACAAGGAAATGTAGTAAATATGATTTCCTCAATTTCAACTGGTCAATGCAATAGTTGCCACGGTGAAACGACAGATAAAATTAGGATAGAATAACTTTTCTGATTATGCAAGACAAGTTGAGTTTAGTCTAGTTTCTTAAATTCAATAAAGTCCACCCCTGCCAAATTCTCCGGCATGGTCCCGGAATCATCAACAAGAGACGTCACTGTCAATTTATTGCTTCCCTCTTGCAGTTTATGTGTGCCCAATGGATGTTTATAGGAAGTAATGCCTTCGGCTTTGTAGCCCGAAAAAGGCCTTCCTGCCCGGGAACCATTTATCATACACTGGATGGTTCCATAATTTTTTGCTTTGGTAAAATAGCCTGTGATGGCGTAGGCTCCGGATTCATCTACCATAAACTCCAGCTCAAGTTTATCTCCCTGCTCTCCATGGTGCCATCGCAATTGTGAGTTTCCGCTCCAATCATACCAGGCGGCAGACTGAATGCCCGTTTCACCACCATCTTTGGAGACTACCTTCATCCATTCCCCTTCAAGGACACCATCGGCATTGGCTTTCGCCTCATAGAGATCATCGCGTGAGCGGGCCACCGGCCGCTGCGCCCCGGCTTCATCAGGAGTAATATTAATGCTGAATCCGGGGGCTACATAATAATAGGTAGTCAAAGCAAAGTTAATTTTTGTGATAGCCCAATGCCACATTTCGATATTGGAGCTGATTTGCTCTTCAAAAGGCATCGCATCCAGGGTGCGGTAACGCATATTCACTGTCATACCAGGATAAAAATTCCCTGCTCCCGTTGGCTGTGCCATGTAAGGATGGGTAAAAGCTTCAGGCCGGCACCATGCATATCCATAATAATCTTCGGTACCCGTACCGATACATGAAGGAAAGGATTCTCCGTCCACAAAGATCTTTTCGTCCCCTTCGCCCCACCAGGCATCGGCAGTGTTAAATACCGTAAGCGCATCGCCCACATACAGTCCCTGGCCACTTATATCAATATAGTTCACGTCGAAATGCCATTCATCGTTTTCCCGTTCCTCATTGTCGGCACTAAAAAGATTGTGGTATTCATGCCAGGAGCTTCCAAAGTACATACTTTCCGGCTTCCAATGATAGTCGCTAAAATCAATTTCCAAATTCGCATGAACAGTTTGATTACCAAAATTCACCAATTTGATTTGCATATTTTCTTTAAAGGGCATAATAAACTTTGCTATAAGGTTTCTCTGACCGTCAACTTCTGTAAACCAGGTTTTGGAGCTATGGTATTGGTGGCCTGTACCAAAAAATTCGCCTACTGGCACCCAGCTGGTTTGTTGTCCATCAAAACTGATCACGAGCACGGTGGACCTTAGCGCCTGCTGATCGTCTTCCGCTTTCAGCTTGAGCGTAAGTTGTGAAACTGCAATTCCACTTGACTTTTGAGAAATCATAGCACTATCACCGGGCTGGATTTTTTTACTAAGTGATATCTTTATATCCGAGGAAAGTATTGGGTGGGAATCCTGTAACAGCTGGTTCGTTTCCTTGATTTTTTCTTCAGCGAGTGACAGCACCTCCTTGGTCAGGGTTTCTACTGCTGCGCCTTCATCATAGGTGCGATAATTTATATTATAATAAACACTCGGCTTTCTATGTTCTTCACCGATTTCAATGGCCGGACATTCATAGGTGATTTTGCAATGGCTATTATAAGGCAGAGGCAGAAACAGGTTGTGCCCGCGACGCTCATAATCAGATAACGGTGAAACAGACGCAGATAGTGGTTCGCCGCATAATAGGCCACCACTAATCACTTTAAGGACACTATCTTCAATTACCGCCTTTGATTTTCCATCCATATAAATGCGCAAGATACCATCAGAAGCCCCTTCACCCGCAAAGGTCATCCAAAACCGTACTACCGCACCTGGGCCTTCGGCATCGAACATCACATATTCTTTGCGGTCCTGGTTTTCTTCAGTGCGAATGAATTGGGTGAAATCACGGTTGGCAAACCAACCTTCCTCCTCAGGTGAAGTAGTGCGACGGTCATAACTGCTGAATTGACCAATTTTATATCCCGGGATCGGCATAGTGGTTTGCCCCAAACGATTGGTACTTTCATCTAGCAGTGATTCGAGGGTGATTTCTTTATGTTGACAAGCTGCTAAAGACCCAATGGTCAAAAGACAAAATAACTTAACATACGTTTTCATAATTCTAAAATTTAATCCTCCTTAGCGCTTATCCTTCGGTACGTGTCACACAATTTTCCTAGTATCAAGAACCTGGCTCCCAATAGCTGTAATCGTGAAAATCAAAACTAAGCTAAAATCTGTACATTTTTCCTAAAAACATTTGAGGGATTGATCTCCCATTGACACTTATCATAAAAATAATTAGAGTCCGTCTATAAACTCAAGTGTCTGAGCTAGAAAGTTCGAGTTCAAGGCTTGTGAAATTCGAAAAATGT
>JAUUZS010000053.1 GCA_030589835.1 Cyclobacteriaceae bacterium | reverse complement strand
TTGATTATACCGCTGGACTTCGGTTCATAAAAGTTACCGTAGTGAGAACATCTTTATAAAAGCTGTTCTCACTTGTCCTCATTGCAAACGAGGACAATAGACATTGACTATCATCACCCTCGTTTGCAACGAGGGTGGACGAGCATTGCGATTCAATCGCTTTTTATATACCCTCTCACGACTGGCCGAACTTGCCCGATCATTGAAATACAGTCTTTCAACGCAATCATTTTTTTCAATACATTTATATTATAAAAAATTCGTGACATGTCTGGTGACCAGTATAAAATTTCAGATCAGCACAATTGTTACTTCCTGACAATAACAGTTGTCCATTGGATTGACGTATTTACCAGAAAAGATTATAGAGATATCGTTGTTGATTCCCTGAACTACTGTATTGAACATAAAGGATTGGAATTGTATGCCTGGGTAATCATGAGCAATCATATTCATCTGGTAGCACGAGTCAATAAGCCAAACAGAATGTCTGATTTTCTGAGGGATTTTAAAAAATTCACTTCTAAAGAAATTGTAAAAGGCATTCAAACTATTCATGAAAGCCGAAGAGAATGGCTTTTGGATAAATTTTCATTTGAAGCCCGAAAAACTGGCAGGGCAGAGAATTTCAACCTTTGGAAGGATAGCAATCATGCCTTAGATCTTCAGAGTTATAATATTGATATCGGTGAAAAGATAGATTACACACATGAAAATCCGGTGAAAGCGGGGTTGGTACATGAGCCTGAGCATTACCAATACAGCAGTGCAATTGATTATGCCGGTGGACAAGGATTAGTGAAAGTTATAGTAGTGAGAACAGCTTTTTAAAAGCTGTTCTCACTTGTCCTCGTTGCAAACGAGGACAATCGGCATTGACTATCACCCTCGTTTCCAGGATCATGAAGCTGACTTTGATCATGGGCAACCAAAATCCATTAACAATTTCAATGTTCATATATTCAACCCACACATATCCTGATTTGAAAATATCATAATCTTTGTACCTTTAGATATGGAAGAAAAAATTAGAGAAAAGATCATTCAGTTAGTAGTTACTACCAAAGATCAAAAACTTCTTAAACAGGTTTATAATATCCTAGATAGCCATACAAACTTTGCTGATGGTCAGTTATTTGACAATCTGACTGCTGAACAAAAAGAAGAAACTGTGCTAAGCCTCAAGGAAAGTAAAGAAGTGTACAATCTTGAAGACCATGAATCAGTAATGAAGGATATCAGAGATAAATTTGGCTGGAGTTGAAAGTTGTTTGGACAAAAAGGGCCAAAAAGAATTACATCAAAATTTTAACCTACATAGAAAAGGAATTTGGTGGTACGCCATCTGAAAAATACCACACAAAAGTTGAGGGGCTTTTAAGACTCCTACAGTCTTTTACTGAGTTAGGAGTCAGGCAAATTGGACACAATAATCTCCGTGGAATAATCCTTTTCAGACGAACTACTATTTTCTATAGTTTTGATGAGAAGATTATTAGAATAATTAATGTTGTTGATAACCGTAGGGAAAAATAAGTCATTTATCCACCGATCAAACCTGTACTCATCCGCGCATTCTCTACTTTTGGATTCTCGTCCTGTTGTTTATGCACCATCGTTTCGCGGATCATGAAGCTGACTTCAATCATGGGGTAGCCAAAATCCTCGACCACTTTGCCTTTGATCCGGTAGAATCCCTTTCCCCGAAAGGGGTATTTTTTGGAGGTATTCGGAAAATGGGTCGTATCGAACACCCGGCCCTCGCAGTCCAGAAAGGTGCCGAAGTGCATGAGTTTGTGATCTTTGGTGTGGGTATTTTTTGTCGTGACCAGGTAGCCCACGATCTCCACATATTTGCTAATTCGTTTCTTCAACTCTTCAGCACTTACATTCCCAAAATTGCTGTTTTCTAGCAAGGTAAACGGATCGCACAATGGGAATCCGAGCAATTCCAATTCGTCAAAAGCATCTTCAAAAGGTTTTTTCTCCAGTAGTGGCACTTTGTAATTGGTCTGGGGCTCAAAAATGCTCATAGAGTGCCTCACCTGTTTTTTCTCACTGTACATCAGCCTGGCTTCCCAAAGCAGGGTGCGTTTGGGTTTTCCCGTAAACCGGAAGGCCCCGATACGAATCAGGATATTAATCTGTTCCATGCCAATGGGAATTCGATGTATAAAATTCTCCATGCTCAAAAATGGGCCATTCGCAATGCGCTCTTTCGGAATGCCCTTCCCTGCTTTTCGCTCCAGGCTCTTAAGGTGAATGAACCCCATGTAGATGTCCTTGCCGATGAGTTTTGTCAGGTGATCGCTGGTGTTCACACATGGAGCCTTGATGTGGGCGCCGGAAATCCGGGCTTCATGAAAGTAAAATTCCGTATGGTAAAACCCGCCAAAATTATTGATCACGCCAACCATAAATTCTAAGGGATGATATGCTTTCAGATACAAACTCTGGTAGCTTTCCACGGCATAGCTGGCCGAATGTGCCTTGGAAAACGAGTAGCCCGCAAAGCTTTCGATCTGCCGCCAAACTTCATTGGTGATGACGTCCGGATAGCCCTTCTCTTTGCAATTATCAAAAAACTGTTGCTCAACTTTTTTGAATTCTTTTCTCGACCGGAACTTGCCCGACATACCCCTTCTCAAAACATCCGACTCACCCAAACCCAATCCTGCAAAATGATGCGCCACTTTGATCACATCTTCCTGGTACACCATCACGCCATAGGTTTCTTTCATCAGCTCGCCCATTTTAGGATGGATGTATTGTATATTATCGGGATGGTGATGACGGTGAATATATTCACGCATCATGCCCGAACGGGCTACCCCAGGCCGAATGATGGAACTGGCGGCCACTAATGTGATGTAATTGTTGCAATTGAGCTTGCCCAGCAACATGCGCATGGCGGGTGATTCGATATAAAAACACCCCATACACCTGCCTTGCATCAGCAATTTATTGACCAAAGAATCTTGCTTGAATTGAGTGGTCTGCGTGATGTCGATCTTGATTCCTTTGGTTTCCTCCACAATCTCTACGGCATCTTTGATATGCCCCAGACCACGCTGACTCAGAATGTCATATTTGTGAATGCCCATATCCTCGGCTCCATACATATCAAACTGGGTGATGGGAAACCCCTTTGGAGGAATTTCTGTTGCCGTGTACGCATAAATTGGCTTTTCGGTAATCAACACGCCCCCTGCGTGAATGGACAGGTTCTGCGGAATATCGTGCAGATGATCGGCATACTTGAAGATTAGCCGTGTAATCTCATCCTTATCGCGCATCTCGAATGGCCGTGCCACAATTTTGTCGATCTCACTTTTGGGCAATCCAAATACTTTTCCCAACTCCCGGATGATCGACCTTCCCTGGAAAGTATTGTAGGTGGCCAGCAAGGCGGCATGCCTTGGCGAATATTTATCTATGATAAAGGCAATGACCTCATCGCGGTCTTTCCAGGAAAAGTCGATGTCAAAATCCGGAGGCGAGCTGCGGTAGGGATTCAGGAAACGTTCGAAATACAAGTCAAGTTCGATCGGATCCACCTCGGTGATGCCAAGGCAGTAAGCCACCATGCTGTTGGCCCCGCTACCGCGACCCACATGAGCAAAATTCTTATGACTGGCAAACTCAACAATATCCCTGGAGATCAGAAAATAGGCTTCAAAATTCCGGTCGGCAATCACATCCAGCTCTTTGAGCAAGCGTTGCATGGCATAGCTGCTATAATGCTCATAACGTTTTTGAAACCCTTCCAGCGCATGCATCCGCAGCAAGGCATGGTCTTTTTTATGGCTTTCGCTGAATTTTTCCTTGTTCTTTGACGTTCCCAACTCAAACTCTATCTGACAACTTTCCAGCAGGGATTTGGTATTGGAAATAATCTGTGGATATTGCCAATAATGCGCCAGCAGTTCCGGCTCAGGCAACATTTTCTCATTGGGATTGGCCTCCAACTTTTTATCCAACCTGCTCAATACCATATTTTCACCAATGGCCTTCAGTAATCGGTGTATATTAAAACCAATTTTATTTTTGAAGGTCACGGGATGCCAAATCACCAGCTGATGCAGGTAATCCCTGCATGCTGAGCGTGAAATTTTAACTACTTCATCAATTTTAATCCCCACATATTCATTCTCTTTTAATTCTGATGGATCACAATTCCCGAAAGGATAGATGACAAATGCATGATCAAACTCAGGTGCTCTAGTCAGCAGGGGAATGCACTCTGCATTATGATGTGACAAGTATCGGTTGAGCTCTTCAAAGCCATCATTATTTTCGGCTATAGCCACATACAGCAACTCATTTCCATCCCGAAACTCAATACCCACGGCAATTTGCAAAGGATAATTCTCCGTATTTTCCTTACAAATGCGCAGCAATTCGATGTAGCCCGAGGTATTGTTAATGTCGGTAAGCACCAGCTTTTTCACCTTATTTTTCCGGGCCTCATCAAAAAGCTCCTGCGGGCTTAGAGTGCCGTACTTAAAACTGAAATATGAATGACAATTGAGATACATTGCCAGCAAAATTAGTAATTACTAATTTATTTAGCACTAATTATTTTAGTATTTATTGGGTCATTTTTCGCTTTATTATTTATACTGTTGAAGGGGAGCGCTTACAAAGCATTTTTTAATTTCCATAAAAAGAAATTTAATATGAAAATTCCAAAATCATAAAATAATTGTTCAAATTTGGCTATTGGAAATACACATCAGAATTGAACCAATTATGAAATACAGAATTGTCATATTCTTTTTATTTGCAGCTGCATGCCAAACAATTGCTCAAAAATCACAATTATCCAAAACAGTTGTTTTTTCATACGATGAAAATTCCGACAATCCATTTGGCTATCGCATTCCGTCTTTAGTGACTACCAAAAGTGGCACTTTACTGGCTATTGCAGAGCAGAGAATCGGCTTGCACGACCATGCGCAAAATGACATTGCGCTTCGCAGGTCTGAGAACAACGGCCTTACCTGGAGTGACATTCAGGTAATTCATGAAGATGGCAAAAATTCCCTAAATGATCCATGTGCTGTTGCGCTTGGTTCAGGACGTATTTTATTGATGTTTCAGCGCTATCCATATTTGGTTCATTCCAGAAGTGATGGCAATATCCAAATCGCAGACACGGGATACGACGGCCCAAGAAATACAAAAAGCTTCATTACTTATTCCGACGATGAAGGCATTTCGTGGTCAACACCCCGAGAAATCACAAAGCAAGTCAGGCCCAGCGAGCGCATATCAATTGGAAGTCCGGGGATTGGCATTCAGCTCACCCGGGGAAAACATAAAGGCAGGGTAATCCTTCCGGTTTATGAAACAAAGAAAACCTCAGAAAACACACGCATTTGGGGCAATAGTATAGTCTTTAGCGATGATGAAGGAGAGACATGGCACATCAGCAATGAAATCCCTCATTTCAATCATACCGGTTATGGGAACGAAGCCCAGGTTGTCGAGCAATCCGATGGAGGGATTATGATCATCGCCCGAAACCAGGGGGGTGTTTTCAGGAAATATGCAAAAAGCAAGGATGGAGGGCAAACCTGGACGAACATGAAATTGAACGTTGAGCTTCCCGGTGTGGCATGTCAGGGACGTGTATTAAGATATCAATTCGGTGAAGGCGCTCAAAATATCATCGCACATGTAAATCCTGCCAATTTTAAATTCAGGACAAAAGGAACGGTACGCCTTAGTTTTGACGATGGGCTCACCTGGCCGGTCGCCAAAAAAATACCAGCAGGGCACTTCGCCTATAGCTGCCTCACCAAAATGAAAAATGGAAAGATTGGCTTGCTGTACGAAACAGAGCATTACCGGGAGATTGCCTTTACCTCATTTGATTTGGATTGGATTATGGACGAAGATCCGGTAGCAGTAAAGCCATATTATTCTATTCCATTTATTGATCTGGATAAAGACGCTAAACGTCAGGTGATTGTCGATAAAGAAGAAGGCCAATATCTTGGGCACGTAACCACTGCTTTAATGGAAGATGGCAAAACGATTTATGCTGTATACCCCAAGGGGCATGGCAAAGGGCCAATTGTGATGAAACGCAGCGACGATGGTGGGGTGTCGTGGAGCGACCGTCTTCCTACTCCCGTTTCCTGGGAAACATCCAAAGAAGTTCCGACACTGTTCAAAGTTGAGGATGCCGCTGGAACAAAACGGTTAATCATGTTCTCAGGTCTTTACCCTACACGCATGGCAATCTCCGAAGATGAAGGCCTTACCTGGGGAGAACTCCATAAAGCTGGCAATTGGGGAGGCATCGTTGTCATGAGCGATATCGTTCCACTCAAAACAGGAAAAGGGCATTACATGGCTTTGTTCCACGACGACAAGCGGTTTTTTACTGAAGACGGGAAAAAAATTTTTGAGAATGATGTCGATCATTTCAACAGCCGGATGTTTACCCTTTACAAATCACTTTCCTATGATGGAGGCTTGACATGGGGTGATCCTGAAGAGATATTGAAATCGCGGGAAATGCACTTGTGTGAACCGGGTGCAGTTAGGTCGCCCGACGGAAATGAAATTGCAGTGCTGCTCCGCGAAAACAGCAAGCGATTCAATTCGCAAATCATTTTTTCTTCCGACGAAGGCAAATCATGGACAATCCCAAGGGCATTGCCCAACACCCTTAACGGAGACCGGCATACTCTTCGGTACACTCCGGATGGTCGTTTGCTGGTGGTTTTTAGGGATATCGCTCCAAGAAATAAATATTACAACAGCATTGAAATAAACCGTAAAGGAAAAATCGCCCACCTGGAAGCTGAGAAACTAGGCCTGTTAAGCCCTACGCAAGGCGATTGGGTAGCCTGGGTTGGCACCTATGAAGACTTGAAAAGAGGTGATGAAGGACAGTATAGAATTCGCCTGAAAGACAACATCAACAGTTGGGATTGCAGCTATCCCGGAGTTGAGTTGCTGCCCAACGGCACTTTTGTAGTCACAACCTATGGCCACTGGGAAGCTGAACAAGAACCTTATATTCTCAGTGTACGATTTTCTATGGACGAAATAGATGAAATACATAAAAAATCCATTCCTTGATTTCAAAAATCCTGAAGAGTCTTTAATCAATTGATGAATAATTATTAGCTTGGCGCAAATTTTTTAATATGATGAACAAAATATATAAATTGAAATTTCCCACAGGCCTCACGTACTATCTGTGCTTTATGGCTTTAGCCTTTTCATCTATGGCTCAACAAAAAGATGAGCCGTCTCAAGTAAAAAGAATATGGGACCGTGGTGCGCACAATGCCTTTACAGACATTACCTTTTACAAAAATAAACTTTATGTAGTATTTAGGGAGGGAGATGGCCACATCCCCAACAAAGACAACACCGGAAATGGAAAAATAAGAATTCTCAGTTCTGTGGATGGTGAGTTTTGGGAATCCTCAGCCCTCATTGAACTGGACGGAATTGACCTAAGGGATCCGAAGATTTCGGTGACTCCCAAAAAAAAATTGATGATAATTATGGGTGGATCTGTTTATGATCGCCAGAAATTAAAAAGCATTTCTTCCTACGTTTCGATGTCCTCCAATGGAGAGCGGTTCTCTGCCCCGGAAAAGATCGAGCTGGATGAACGAATTCAGTCTGATTTTGACTGGTTGTGGCGTGTGACCTGGTATGGCAAAACGGGTTACGGTGTTGTGTATCAGGCAAATGTGGATGGCGAGAAAGGAAAATCCAAAGCCTGGCTGGTAAAAACTTCAAAAGGAACGGAGTATGAGCTTATCAAAGAATTGGAGATTGAAGGCAATCCAAATGAAGCAACGATAGGTTTTCTGAGTGGTGCAGAGATGATGATTTTAGCTCGAAGAAGTGGGGACGACCAAATGGGCATGATGGGAACCAGCAAAGCACCCTATACCGACTGGTCATGGGAAAAACTAGATTTCAAACTCGGCGGGCCGGATTTCGAAGTGATCCCTATCAACAAAATACTTATTGGAACAAGGGTATATAGTGAAGAAGGTCCTTATACCGCCTTATTGCTAGGAGAAAAAGGCGGTTCCTTCAAGGAGGTTAAGAGGCTTCCAAGTGGTGGAGACACCAGCTATCCAGGAATGTTTTCGATTGCCGGGTATGTCTGGTTCACATATTATTCCAGCCATGAAGGGAAAACCTCCATTTATTATACACGTATTCCATATTCGGAACTAAAATAATCGTTAATACGAATTAACATATAATCAAACTACACCATGAAAATTTCAGGAAATGTCAAGTGGGGAATCATAGGTTGCGGGGACGTAACGGAAATAAAAAGCGGGCCTGCCTTTCAGAAAGTTGATCATTCGGAGCTGATCGCAGTAATGCGTAGAAACGGTGAAAAAGCCGCCGATTATGCCAAAAGACACCATGTTTCGAGATGGTATGATGATGCCGACAAACTGATCCATGATCCTGATGTAAATGCCATTTATATCGCCACACCCCCAAGTACACATGCTGCTTATGCCATAAAGTCTATGAAGGCCGGTAAGCCCACTTACGTGGAAAAACCGATGGCGATGAATGCCGATGAATGCCAGCAAATGATTGATGTCAGCAAAGAAACCGGTGTGCCGCTATATGTTGCTTATTATCGAAGAGCATTGCCCTATTTTGTAAAACTAAAAGAATTGATGGACATGGATGCCATCGGGGATGTAAAAACGATCAACCTCATCTTACACTTGCCTGCCAAGCCTGAAGAGCAAGATGGCTCAGCCGGTTGGCGTGTCGATCCGTCGGTCTCTGGCGGAGGTCATTTTCATGATTTGGCAGCCCACCAGCTGGATTACCTGGAATATGCCTTCGGACCTATTAAGGAGGTTAAAGGAATAGCCACCAACCAGGCAGGGCTATATGCTGCAGAAGATACCGTATCTGCGGCATTCCAATTCAAATCAGGTGTGCTGGGAACGGGTTCGTGGTGCTTTACCGTTCCCGAAAAACTAGCTATGGATGTCACTGAAATAGTAGGGTCGAAAGGAAAGATTTCCTTTTCGTTTTTTAGCAATACGGTTTTGCATGTCGAAACCGACACCATGGTAGAGGATTTTAACATCCCTCACCCTCAGCATGTAAGTCAGCCATTGGTAGATTTGCTAGTAAAAGATATTAGAGGAGAAGGAACATGCCCAAGCACAGGCGAAACAGGAATGAGATCGAGCCTGCTCATGGATCTTATCGTAGGGAAATAAACAGGAACCTTTGTCACAATAAAGAAAAATTAAGCATTTTAATATTGCGCAATAAATTAGATTTATGGGATTATTATCAATATTTGGAGTAAAAAGCAGAGCTGAATTAGTAAAAGAGGCGATGGAAGAAGGGGCGGTAATTGTTGATGTCAGAACTCCTCAGGAATTTAACGACGGACATATAAGCCACTCCCTAAATATCCCATTACAACAAATCAAAGTGCGTATTTCCACCTTAAAAAAGAAAAACAAAATCATCATTACCTGTTGTAAATCCGGAGGCAGAAGCCGCCAGGCAAAAGCTATATTGATCAAAAATGGGGTCAGATGTGTAAATGGAGGCTCCTGGGGAGGATTGAATTATATCATTCATTAATTCCTTTATGGGATTGAAATAAAAAAATAGTGGGGTAATACTTACGTAGGCGTTTACAGATTTTGTAGGAAAGCTATATGAGTTACCATATTTTTTTTTTAAAACGCACAAATTTCAATGACCTTATTTGTTTCGTCATTCAGAGGGAGGTATCGACCGATGAATCTTTTTGAAATGTCAATAAGACGCTTCGCTTCGCTCAGAGTGACGACGAGTTTTTAGCACTTACGTCATTGGCAGAAAACCAAAAGTAAAGGAGTTTTCGTGACCGTCTCCCCCATGGTAAGAGAATGCAATAACACTGAATAATTATTTGAACTGTGATAAAACTAATTTATAAATCGAACACAGGTATTAATTAATTGTCTGACTATTCCCCCATCGGGAGAGCAATCCCCAGCCAGGGAAGGGCAAAAAACATATTCATACCATATGGTATTAAGAAACCAAAATCCAAACTCATTTTCTTTATGATTTTTCTTCCTCCAAATGAAAACATACCAAAATCTTGCGCCCCTTGGTAATAATTTTCGGTCAATAAATACCCTCTTGGGCCAATCCGTACCATGCCACTTACGTTTATCACCGGTCTTTTAACTAATTCACCATTAACAAAACCATATCCCAAACTAATAGTAAGGTTATTATTTTTTGATCCGAAGGTATTACTTCCGTACAAAAGACAAATACTTGTTTCCTCTGGGAGAATTGCTCCTGCAAAAACGCCCAAGCCTACATTATATTTATCTTTCTTTACCGGGATCGATATTTTGGGAGTAATCCATACGGGAGTAGGCCCTAAAAAGAAAAGGAAGGGCATGATTCCGCCTCCTATCGTAAAATGATCTGTAATTCCTATAGAGATCTGACTATAAAGTACCCACATATTTTGATAATAGGCTTCATCTTTTTTTAGCCCATATCCACTTGGTGCCCAGAAATATCGTGTTGGATGAGGATTTTCAAACCAATATTGTCCATCCTTCATACTCGATTTAACTACCTTCTGAATACGTTTAATGTCTTTCACAGTAATCGTCAATTCACTAAGAGTATCAGTCAGCAAAGTTATTTCCACCTGATCCCTTGAAAGTATTTTTCCAAGGTATTCATTGCCATCGCGGATTTCGATGCTGTACAGTGTAGAATCCTGAGGCTCCTGTGCATAGCTGTCAAAGCTGATTGATAATAAAAAAGCCAACACTACAATAAGTTGTCTTGAAGTTTTCATGAATGACAATATATTTTATACTAAAAAATTATTATTCTGTATAATTCGCTAAAATTATTCTGATAATAAGAAGCAAGAAAAATCTCAATTATTGCATAATAATTGATACATCGGTCAATTATCTTACCAAAGATAACAATGATAATTCAATTAATTTCATTATTCCCTCTTTAGATAAAAGTCACTAACTGTTAGCCTATTTTAAGACTCCCGGAAATATCCTCCCCGTTTTTCGCATGTAGGCTTCATATTCAGCACCAAACTCTTCAACAAGCATCTTTTCCTCCTTGCCAACACGCAACAGATAATGTGGCACCATGACGACGATAAATGAAAATCCGGCTATCCAGTTATGAAGGATTAATATCTGGGCGATAGCCCAAAGCAAATGAGCTGCATACATCGGATGACGGATATGTTGGTATATCCCACTGGTAACCAGCGTATGCTTTTTCTGTATCGCCAAAGTTGGTGTCCAATTGTTACCCAAATCCGTATGAGACCGGTATAATACCCAAATGGCAACCGCAAACAGGCCGGTTCCTATCCAGCCTACCCAATCCGCCATCTTGTAATCGGCAAAATCAAGCCATGTAGAAAAAATATAAAACAATGGAACGATCATTCCTATGCCATCCAATGCCAATAAAACACTATCACTTGTTGATTTTTTATCTACGGCAAAATCCATTTTCCTGTGCTTTGCCGTAAATGTCTTTCGGGCGATCACTACCACTAAAAATTCAAAAAAAAAAACAATCTTAAATATACTATTGAACAAAATTTGGGTGTTTTAAAATTAAAAATTTACTCAATATCTAGCTCATAAGGTGCAAGAAATGACAACACCTCGGGCATAGAAAATTTTGCTTTTTTGATTTGGTTTTTACTGGGGTCTATCGAATAATTTACCGCTCTTCTGAAATCTGCCATTCTCAAATCGCAGTTTTCAAATAGTGAACCACTCAAATCACAATTGCTAAAATTCGCTTTTGCAAGTTTTGCTTCGTAAAAATCACAGTCTTTGAAGGTGCTGTCGCTAAATGACATTTCAGTTAAATTGAGACTTGAAAAATTGCACAGCAACAAATTACACTTTTGAATTTTAATGGAAAACAAAAGCTTTTTGCACAGTGAAAAATTCAAACCGACAACTTTGCTTTCTGAAAATATCACCTCATCCATTTTGCAGTTGTTGAATGTCGTGTTACTGAGATTGCAATCCTTAAATTCGCAATTAGTAATGGAGGCATCCCGGAAACTGCTGTCAATAAATTCACAATTCGTAAAATTACAGTCTTCAAGGCCAATATTCGATAGATCAGCTCCTGTTAATCGAAGATTTTTAAATTCCTGACTGTCCCATTCGTTTTGCACACTTTTATCCATATCTCAATTTTAATAAAGTCCTAAAAACAATAGTCCGTTAAATAATTAAGCGGCAATAGTGCCGTAATATATTAGTTCTTTGACACGTCTTTGATTTTTGATGGAGTGTGGGCAAATGCCGAACGCGTTAAAAAATCGTTGAAGCAGTAACTCATTGTGATTCATGGTTTTAATATCATTCATTGAGAAAGCCTTTCTATTTTCTTTCGGTACGCTTAACCAATGAACAACTTTTGCAATATTTATAGCTGTAAGTGATGCGTTAAATTGAAAATGCAGTTTGTTTTCACTTCTTGCCAGTGAATCATTCAGTCCAGTATATTGCTTCC
>JAUUZS010000179.1 GCA_030589835.1 Cyclobacteriaceae bacterium | reverse complement strand
AACTAAGAAAAATCCTCTCATACATCTTTCTTTTGACTTCTCCAGATTTTGATTTCAGCAGGTACACCGTCACGCGTGTATGATCGTCATCGATCCTTTCTACGAGAAAATGCTCATTTTTATCCGATCCCAGCACATTTACTTCATCCGATATAAAAGAATAATAGGAGGAGGCATATTTCACCAAATCATCGCGTCGGGTTTTTAGCTTACTGATAATTTCTTCTCCCTGGATTTCAAAAATTTCGGAAGGAAATTCCCGGATGGCCTTCTCAATTACCTCATCGGTAAGGCGACTTTGAAGGTCTTTTGCAATTGCGACCCACGTTTCTCGGGTTGGTTCATTGATAAATGAACGATCAAAATACTTACCATTAAAATTCAAGCCATTTATATCTCTTATTTCAGGATGAAAACCTTGAAACTTTGAAATTCCCCACTTCACGGAGGCGAGTTTTAGCAACCACCCATCGGACCAAAAAAATACCTGGTCCCGATCCCTTGGAATTGGCCTGTAATAGGAATGTCCTGCATCATCTTTAAATTTAGCCCACCGCCATTGGTCATCATGTCTGTCCCAGTCACCTATCAACATATCAAAAAGGCGTGATCTCAGTGCAAATTCCTGATCGATATAATGGTCGCCGTCTTTACGGGTTTCTTTGAGCACATCAAAGGTATTTATGATTTCCTTTGACCTTCCGAAGCTCTCGACGTCTTCGCGGTTTTTCGCCGGTCGCTCTTCAAATAAGTACAATCCATTTGCAAAGATATGTCTGTATATTCCTAGCCGGGGATCATCCGGCAGATAGAATAATTTTGGATTGGTATGGTAAATCCCAGCAGCCTCAGCCATTAATGGTATCGCAAACGCTCCGTAAGGATGCGCTGCTGAAATCTGATCTACCACAATATCAACGGCAACCGTATTTCTCAACTCGGCAGGGACTACGCTTTCAGGGTATTTTTCGATTGACCTGAGTACGTAGTGTTTTTTGTTTTTGCTTTCCAGTCGCAATGATTTTGTTTGCATTCCTCCACCTTTTTTCAGGATTTTAAAACCTCCCATTTCTTTCCCTATATCAAAATACGGGATGTCAGGAATGTCCGTCACCCATTCCTTCCGGTAGTTGTTGCCCAGCATTCCGGCACGTTTTCTTTTTTTTGTGTACATCCCTGAGGCAAAAGTGGTGATGACTGAATCACTATAATCCAGATTTTCACTGTAGAGGGATTCCTGTTCAGCTTTTTTTGGCAAAGTTTGGAACAATAAGTGTTGAAAGAGCAATTCCGGGCGATCGGCGTTAAGTCCCCAATATTCTACATAACATGCTCCGTTATGATCAAAAATCAAGCGACCGAAACCTCGTTTTCCGGAGGCAAAAACCGCCTTTTTCTGTGCTACTTCTTCGCCTTTTGAGTAGGAGCCACCATTTAAGATATGGATATTTTCCTGATGATGATATTCGAGTGTTTTTTCATGCGCAGAAAGATAAATGATGTTTGCATGGCTTTTCATGATGTCACGCATGGTGTGGACAAAGTTTTTATATTTTGGATTTGAAAGATCTGTACCTCCGCCAATCCATGATCGGTACAACACATTCATAGTTCCTAAAACAGGAAGCGGAATGAAATGCGATTTGGCAGGAAAATACCCCCCGTGTTTTGCGTTGCCTTCCAGACTATGATATCCCGCTACAATTATTGTTTTGGAATAATTTCTTTTGATGGCATCATCGAGATTGAGGTAAAAATCCAGGTTGGTTTCTACGCCGCATCCATCTTCTGTTTTTGGTTTTTCCCAATCATGAAATAACCATTGGGTGTCTATAAGCAGCAAAACCAAATTTTCACCGATTTCAATTTCTTCAGGTCCGGGACACCCATTCGCAGGTTGTATTATATTACCCTGGTCGGGTTCTTCCTCAATAATTTCCTCCAAAATGCGCACGCTTTCCATTCCTTTTTTGCTTCCGTTTGCCCATTCATGAGGCCCCATTACTCCATAGTACTTTCCTTTCAATCCATTAAAAAATGCATATCTTCTTTTTAGTAATGCCCTGTTTTTCATCGTTTTTTTTGAGGAATCAGCATCGAATGTTGAATTTCTTAAGCTATTGTTCCCCAACAATAAAAGCGTGGATTTTTTGCCCGATGCCTCCATCTGATCAGCTAAAAGCTGTCCGATTTTTGAGTCCTCAAGCCTGACTTCATCAGAGCGTCCCAGGAAATATATGGTATGTGAAACATCGTCAATTTGTGATGGGGCAAGCTGTTGATTTTGAAAAAAATCATGGTTTACGGCACATGCAGAAAAGATCAATATAATTAGTAAACTGGCCGGTAATAGTAATTTGTTCATTAATAATGCTATCTCAATAGTGTGTTAATTTCATAATAATATATCGTAAAAGATAATGAATGATAAATTTTATTGCTCAGAGCAGAAATATTCTTCCACGTGATGTGATGTTCCAATTAAATGTAAACCATTCATGAAACTTACAATTGATTTTAATCGATCAGATTTTATTTACATGTTCATGAATAATTATTGATATTTGGAGACTTTTTTATAAATGATCTAGCGTGCGGAATGAAGAGTAGAATTTACATATTTTTAACCATAATAGCGGCTCACTTTTACCTATACGGAAATGCACAGGAATTTGCAGTTTCTGATTCCATCACCAGGTATCATCAACTTGCAGATGATGAGGATTTTACGACAGCAGCCAAATTGGCGTTTAAAATAGCCGATTATTATGTTGATTCCGCAGAGCTACCAATAGCAAAAAAATTCTATGACCTTGCTTCTTTAAGCGCTGGAAAAGGGGATCAAGTGGTGCTGGAAGCCCGTGCCATGTTTAAGTTGGGAATGACGGAAAAAAGGATGGCGGAATCCGGTTCCTACTCCATGGAGGAGGAACAAACGTATTATAAGGAGTGCATAAAAAGTTTGAAACGGGCGCATTCTTTGTTCAAGAAAGGTAAAATGTCGGGCAGCTATGAAGATGTCATGGCCATGATCCACGGAGGGGAGGCACAAAATATTATAGGTGATTACAAGGATTCGGCAAATGCCTTGCAAACTGCCTTGAAGTATGCTCAAAAAAACAGGTACAATGATTTGGCTTTGAAAGCGAGTAATCTATTGGCACAGAATTTTGCCGAACTTGATGACGATGCCAATGAAGCCTATTATCATTCCATTTATAAAAATTATCAGGAATTTTTTATATCCAAGGACTCATTGGCCCAATCTGTTGATGAAATAGAAAAACTTGAAAGCACCAATAAAATTCAAAAAACTGATCTTGAACTTAAAAAAACGGAAATAAGAAATAAGAACCTGCAACTAGAGAATCAGAATGCAATAGCAGAAAAAAATCAGGCTATTATAAAACAACATAAGCTTGAAAGCAGATTGATGGTGGGGGGTATAGGCGTAATATTTATTTTTTTGGTAGTGGCCATTATTGCCAATCAATATAAGCGAAGAACCAATAGAAAACTGGAAGGACAGAACAGACAAATCCTCAAGCAAAAAGAGCTGATTGAAAAAAGGCAAAAAGAGCTGAAGGAAGAGAAAAGCCGTACTGATGCTTTACTTTTAAATATTTTGCCAGCACCGGTAGCAGATGAGCTGCGAAAAAATAAAAAGGTTATCCCAAGGTATTATAAGAAGGTGACCATTATGTTTACGGATTTCAAGGGATTTACCACGATTGCTTCCCAAATGAGCCCGGGGGAGATTGTCAAAGAATTGGATGCATGCTTTATCGCCTTTGACCAAATCATTGAAAAATATGAAAATTCTGTTGGGCGAAAATGTATAGAAAAAATAAAAACCATCGGCGATGGATATATGTGCGCTGGAGGGATTCCGGTCAAAAATGTATCTAATCCATTGGATATTGTACGTGTTGCCTTGGCGATTAATGAGTATATGGAAAAAAGGAAAATTGAAAAGGCGTTCCGGAATGAGCCGTGTTTTGAAATTCGAATAGGAGTAAATACCGGGCCTGTGGTGGCCGGAGTGGTGGGTAAAAAGAAATTTGCCTATGATATTTGGGGCGATGCGGTCAACCTGGCAAGCAGATTGGAAACGAGTGGCGAGGTAGGGCGCGTGAACATTTCAGACAATACTTACCATTATATAAAAGATAATTTCTTTTTTACACACCGTGGAAAAATCAATGCTAAAAACAAAGGCGAAGTCGATATGTACTTTGTGGATGGTAGGGTTAAATATACAAAGGCAAAATAAGCTGATTTATCCCCCTCCAGTATTAATATTTAGGAAATGAATGATCGATCTTGTCTGCCCATTCCAAAATGCCACCTTTAAGATTGAATAGGTTATTAAATCCTAGCTTTTGTAATTTTTGAATGGCTTTTTGACTTCTTATTCCACTGCGGCAAAGCATTATTTTTTTGCCTGAAGAGGGTATTTTATCCAGGTGATTTTCTATTTCCCCCAACGGAATTAATACACCACCCAAATTTGCAATTTCATATTCATAGGGCTCCCGGACATCGATGATTAGGAAGTCACTTTCTTTGTGGTCAATCAAAGCCTTCAGTTCTTGTACTGATATTTCATCGACATCGACATTATCTGAAGAACCTGATATTCCACAGAAATCGGCATAGTCAATCAATTCTGTAATTGGGGATAAATTTGGGTTTTTCTTTATTTTTAAAGTGCGTGTTTCGAGGGTCAACGCATCTAGGATGAAAAGCCTTCCCGCAAGTGGATCCCCGATACCCGCCAATACTTTAATGATTTCACTTGCCTGAAAACTTCCGATGATGCCTGGCAGCACGCCCAATACCCCTCCTTCAGCGCAGTTTGGTACTAAGCCTGGTGGGGGTGGGGTAGGAAAAATATCACGGTATTGTGGCCCTGTCGAGCCATCTTCATATTGATAATTAAAGACCGACACCTGGCCTTCAAACCTGTAAATGGAACCGTGGACATTTGGCTTGTTTAAGATTACGCAGGCATCATTTACTAAATAACGGGTCGGGAAATTATCTGTCCCATCTGCTACAAGATCATAATTCCTGATGGTTTCGAGGGCATTTTCCGAGGTCAACTTTATGTTGAAGGTCTCAATTGTGATATCAGGATTAAGCTCTGACAGTCTGTTTGCTGCGGTCAAAGCTTTTGACTTACCCACATCATCTACGGTAAAAAGAACCTGTCTTTGCAAATTTGATTTGTCCACCACATCAAAATCTACAATTCCGATGGTGCCGACACCGGCAGCGGCAAGGTACAGTAGCATTGGACAACCCAATCCACCTGCACCGACAATCAGGACTTTCGAATTCTTAAGTTTGCGCTGACCCGCAATATTAAATTCAGGAAGAATTAGGTGTCTGCTATATCGCTCTAGCTCATCGTTAGAAAAGGATGTATTGGCTTTCATATTATGGTTGTATTTTATCGTATTAAACTAAAAAGATTGAATAGAGATTGAATTAAGATTGAAAATAGATTGAATAAGATTGAATGAGATTGATTTATGGCTGCGCTATTTTATTTCATTTTCTTTCTTTCTTTTTTTCTTCTGCCAACTGCTACTTAATCCTGCCAACTGCCACTATCTTTTTCTTTCTGCCTCCTGCCTCCTGCCACTGCTACTTAATCCTGCCACTGCCACTGCCACTTAATCCTGCTACTCCTTCCTTCCTTCTTTCAACTGCCACTGACTCCTCTCTTTAAAATCTTTTCAATATCAAATCCGATATGGTATCTCCAATAGCGAGCGAAGATGTTGCTGCGGGTGAAGGGGCGTTGCATACATTTACTGCAAGTTTGCTTTCATATATCAGAAAGTCATCAATTAAGCCACCACTGCGGTCACATGCCTGAGCCCTTATCCCTGCTCCTCCGCTTACCAGATCATCTTTGTGTACTTCAGGGATTAATTTTTGTAAGGCTTTTGTAAAAGCACTTTTTGAAAAAGACCGGTACATCTCCCCAAATCCTGTTGCCCAGTATTTCGAAGCTACCTTCTGGAAACCAGGCCACATGAGGGTTTCGGTAAGTTCGCCAACATTAATGTGTAACTTTTTATATCCCTCTCTTGCAAAAGCGAGGACAGCATTTGGCCCGGCCTCAATGCCGCCATCAATCATTCTGGTGAAGTGAACGCCGAGAAATGGGAAGGATGGATCAGGAACCGGATAAATGAGGTGCTTCACTAAATGATGTCGTTCTTTTTTAATTTTAAAATACTCACCCCTGAATGGGATTATTTTTACGTCAATTTCCTGTCCGGTCATTTTTGCGACTTTGTCCGAGTATAATCCGGCGCAATTTACGATTAGTTTGGTTTCATAACTGCCTTTCGTGGTTTCGACGATTACCGATTCTTGCTGAGGTTTTATATTAATGACCTTTTCTCCTGTTTGGATGACCCCACCTACTTTCTGTATATTTTCAGCGTACTTCAGCGATACTGCTGTATAGTCAATGATTCCTGTTTCTGGAACGCGGAGTCCCTTCAGGCCGTTGACATGTGGTTCAATTTCTTTGAGCTCAGCTTTGGAAATCTTTTTAATTCCTTTCAAACCGTTCTGCTGCCCGCGTTCATAAAGTGTTTCCAGGGCATCAAACTGAGTTTCTTCGGTAGCGACAATCACCTTCCCACACAGTTCGTATTTTATATTTTCCTGATCACAAAAATCAATTAACTGCCGGTATCCATTTCTGCAATTTAGTGCCTTCAGACTTCCCGGTTTATAATAAATTCCTGAATGAATTACTCCACTATTATTCCCGGTTTGATGGGCGCTTAATTCATTTTCTTTTTCCAATAACAACAGGCGAATACCCGGTTTTTTTTTCGTGAGTTTTAAAGCTGTGGCCAGTCCAACGATTCCTCCTCCAATTACTATAACATCATGCATGGCAGCGTATTTTTTTTATGTATAAAAAGTTGTGCAAATTTATTGGTTTTATTTAAAGTGTATTGAATTCATTAGATGAATGTTGCTTTGACCTTTAATAAATTCCAAAACATGATTAATCTCACTTTATTACCATGACAATGCTCATTTTATAAAAATGTACTGTGAACTAATTTTGCAGGCTGAAAACTGAATCACATCAACAATTATTAGTTAGTGCTAACATGATAAAATTCACAAGTGCCGAAGAAGCAGTTAAAATAATCAAATCCAACGATAGGGTACATCTTAGTAGTGTAGCTGTGACTCCCCACCATTTGATTAAGGCAATGGTGGAAAGAGGAAAAAACAAGGAATTCAAGAATGTGAGAGTACAACATATTCATACCAAAGGGCCGGCTCCTTATGCGGGCAGGGAATTCGAAGGGATATTCCAGCTTGAGTCCTTTTTTGTAGGAGCTAATGTGCGTAAGCAAACCCAAGCCGGGTATGCAGATTATATTCCTGTTTTCCTGAGTGAAACTCAAAAGCTTATCCGGCAGGGGTACCTCAAGGTAAATGTGGTCATGGTGATGGTATCACCACCCGATAAACATGGTTTTGTATCATTAGGCACTTCTGTAGATACCACCCTTTCTGCAATAGAAAGCGCAGATATTGTTATTGCCCAGGTAAATAAATTTGTACCACGAGCATGGGGGGATGCCATGATCAGTACAAGAGATATTGAATATTTTGTAGAGCACGATGAGCCCTTGTTTGCTCATGATATTGCGCCCTTATCTGATGTTGAGGTTGCGATAGGTAAAAATGTGGCAGGGCTTGTTGAAGATGGGGCTTGTTTGCAAATGGGCATTGGAGGGATTCCTAATGCGGTATTGGCCGAGCTAAACAATCACAAAAATCTCGGTGTCCATTCAGAAATGTTTTCAGACGGTCTGTTGCCGCTGGTAGAAAGTGGTGTTGTCAATGGCAGGGAGAAGCGAATCGACAAAGGTAAAATTGTAGCTTCATTTTT
>JAUUZS010000242.1 GCA_030589835.1 Cyclobacteriaceae bacterium | reverse complement strand
GTTCCAGCAAATTTCTTGTTCCTAAGCCTGGGATTGCTTCTTTACCTTTATGCAGCTAAAATGGGCATAGCAATCCCGGAGCGATCAGATGACCTTTATCCTATTTTGGCGCTACACCATTTCTCGCCATTTATAGGTATTGTATTTCTGCTGGGAATCATTGCCGCTGCATTTTCAAGTGCGGATTCAGCGCTTACTGCCCTTACTACTGCTTTCTGTATTGACTTTATGAAATTAAAGGAGCTTCCGGAACAGAAGCAAAAGCAAAAGAGACTAATGGTTCATATTGGATTTTCTGTAATACTCTTTTTGATCATTATCATCTTCAGGATAATCAATGATGACAGTGTGATAACGGCAGTGTTCAAGGTGGCGGGATACACTTATGGCCCATTACTTGGTTTATATTCATTTGGCTTATTTACCAAATGGAAGGCGAAAGATTCATTGGTGCCCATTGTTGCCATTACTGCGCCTATAATTACATTCCTGCTGAGTCATTATTCCAATACTATTATTCCAGGGTATAATATGGGATTTGAATTATTGATAGTAAATGGTCTGCTTACTTTTATTGGACTTTGGCTAATTTCTAAAAAAGATGCTCAATTAGCATAATGTTGTTCTAAAATAGGTTTTAAAATATTCGTCCAAATCGCATACCCCTTGGCATTCATATGAAGGTTGTCTTTGATAAAGATATCCTGAAGAACTGTTCCGTTTTCATCCAACATCCCGGAAGCGGTATCTACGAAATAGTAGTTGTCTTTGCTGTTCATAAATTTCTTTAATTTCTCGTTGGCTTCCGCCATTTTCGGCCAATAGTGCCATCGACTTATTGAAGGCTTAATGGCGATGAAAAACACCTTTGTTTCCGGCAAATTTTGCTCCATGTAACGATAAAATTGTTTAAAGCTTTTTAATGGCAAACCAGATTTTGCTTCATCATTAGAGAGGTCATTTTCCCCACAGTAAAATACAATGATCTTCGGTTGGTGAGGCAGGAGGATCCGGTCTGCATAATAGGTGACTTCAGGAATGGTCGATCCGCCAAAACCGCGATTGATAACTGGCATAGGAGACATATCCGTTGATAGGGATTTCCACATCCGGATACTCGAACTGCCGGTAAATAAAATTGCTCCAGGTTGATATCCATTTTGTTGATCTTGCGCTTCATATTTTATTATGACAGATTCAAATTTGTCAAGTTTTTTTTGCGCAAAATTGACATTGGTAATTCCAATAAAAAGGAAAGAGAGGATAAAAATTTGTTTTTTCATGAGGGTCACCTTTTTAGAATAAGAATATGTTTACCAATTATACCAATAATATTCCTTTTAAAGAAAATATTGACACAAGTCTGTGGGTTTTACGTACCTTTTAATGCAAGGTACTGGTTAATAAAATATAATAATTATGAAAAATCAAGCGAACATTGAGCAGCATAAAAAAATATTAGGCATGATATTGATTGTCTTTAGCTCTTTAAATATTGCAGTAGTATTATTGCTTGCGTTGGTCGTTTCGGAATTCATTCCGATTCATGTCGATGAATTTGAAGTATTACTGGCTGTGAAAATTGTCAAATACGCAGTGATTACCCTTACGTTTCTTCTTACTACTCCGGCATTTATAGCAGGGGTAGGGTTGCTTTATAAAAAGGATTGGGCACTCACCCTGGCGTTTATCATTGGCATCATAGCCATTCTCGGATTCCCCATATGGACTTTTATTGGTGTGTACGCAATTGTCGTGTTTATACTCGCCCAAAACAACGAGAAAACCAGAAATGCTAATGATTTGATAAAGATTGACGAGTGAAAGGGATTTGGGTGCTAGTTTCCAGAATCCAGAACCTAACCTGGACAAGCCAAAATAGTGCCTAGAGTTGAAGAATTCTTCGCAACTTTAGGCCTGCCTTGCCGGTAGGCAGGCACTTTAAACTTTAGTTCACTCCAAATTTTTGCTAATTAATACACGAATATTATAATATAGAACCTAAATCAATTGGGAATTGAAGCCACAACATGGGAAGTCAACTTATGCTAATTTAAAATGAATTATGAACATTCGACCATATGAATGGAGAATTTAGAATTAAAATTTAGAGTTCTGAAATGCATTTGGGTTATAGGCTTTTCTTAATTTCTTAATTATATTGTTCAATTGTCCTTTTGTTCAATATCTAATAATCATGATATAGACAGCATCCAAACTAATCTCGTTTTCGGGATTGGTTGGTTACTTTCTTAAGTGCCCAGCACCCAGCACCCAAGCCCTAGTCCCCAGCCCCAGATCTCTTAAATGAGAAGTAGTAGTAAATCAAATACAGGACTGCACAAAAGGCAAGAATCCCTGAAATAGTGAATGAAATCACGAAATTATCCGGATTGTTGTTGTGGGTATAGCCTGCGACCAATCCTCCAAGACCAATCCCCGCTTCCAGGGCTATGAACATCGTTGCCATAGCCCTTCCCTTATGTTTTTCATCAGCCAGGTCAATGGTCCACGCAAAGATGGTGGGCGAACTTAATCCCGCGGCAATTCCAAACATAAAAGAACTGATATAAAATGTCCATATTTCAGTAGTTAAGCCTATGGTAATCATGGTGATTCCATATATCACTCCGCCGATCATCAAAATAGGAACTCTACCATAAAGGTCACTCAACTTCCCTGCGATGATTCTTACTAATAAGGAAGAAATAGTGAAGATGCTGAAGAAAATACCCTTGTTTACAATTCCCAGATGCTTGCTCAGATCCGGGATTAGAGTAAGAATAACACCAAAAGAAAAAGCTGTCAATGCCATAGTGATTGCCGATGGCAATGCCCTTGGCTCAAATATATCCCGTCTTTTTAATTTGAGTAAAGACCAGCGGAATCGCTGCTTTTTTATCAGCGTTTCAGGCATTTTCATCACCACAACAATTGAAAGCAAGGCAAATCCTGATGAACTGTAAAACATCCAGTCATATCCGTACTGTGCTGCGACCCAGCTCCCGATTGCCGGACCAGCTGCCATGCCCAAACTACTAAACAGTCCCAAAATGCCCATAGCTTCCCCTCTTCTTCTTAGCGGTGCAATATCCCCGACATAGGCGGAAGTGGCTGTAGGTTTAAATCCTGTTGACATGCCATGGATGAGACGCAGTAAAAAGAACCCGGCAACTGAAGTTAAAATGGGATATAGAAATCCGGAGACAATACAGACCAGTACACCATAAATAATGATAGGAATTCTACCGATGGTATCGGTGAGCCTACCGCTGAAAGGCCTTGATATCCCTGCCATAAGGGTGAACAATGGAATGATCAGGCCTTTGTGATTGCCGCCACCAAGTGAAGTTAAATAATCCGGAAGCTCCGGAATCATGAGGTTGAAGCTTGTGAAAAATAAGAATGAGCTAAGACAGAGTAGCCAGAATTTATAGGTATACAGCTTTTCGCTTTCAATTATCATGATTGATGAAAAAACAGGGCGTAAATGTAAGTAAATAATTATGAATCATATCCGGTGTCGTGGCTGAAACGGACATTTATTATTAGCTGAATTATGTTTTTCTTTTTGACGCAGTTCATCAAATTGACATTGCCCTTGCTTTGCAGCAGTGGTTCTGCAAATGCGATGGGCTATCCGAAGGAAAAACCTGTTATTGTGCACCATGTGTTCGTAGTCAGATAAAAAATTGCAAGACTGCTTACGAAGGGTTGTCGATTTTGCTCAATAAAAAAGGCCTGAATTCAGGCCTTTTTTATTCGTTAAAAACGATTTATTTTCCCGGTTTAAATTCCTTTAAGAACTCAATTGCCTGTTCTGTTGAGGAGAACTCTACCAACTTGGTTTTCCCACTACTGACATAAATTTCCAAAGTGACCATTTTCACTTTTTCTTCTTCCTTAAAATGCAGATGCGATGGAAGTTCATAGTGAGAATCCGTCTGGGATAATTTGGCGATTTTTACCGTTTTACTTCTTTTGGCCTCACAAAAGGTACATTTATAATTTTTTATCATTTCACCCTCTGAATACTCAGTTGGAGCCGTGATGATATCTTCTTTTATGAGTTTCATGGTTTTGAAACCACATGAATTACACTCATTGGCAATCAGGTGCCCAGGATATTTCTCGATCTTAATTTCCTCGGATTCCTCGTCCACCCAAACATCATAATCAACAGAAAATACATTTTCTTCGGCTTGCATGCCTTCATCAAGATGTACATCTTCTTCCTCTTCACTGAGGAGTTTCATCACGTTGCCGGTTTTTTTGTTTATTCTTGGCATGTACCTCCATTTTTTCATCTTTTTCTCCAATGTGGTAGGATATGCAAATTTCATCATGAGGTATGAAACATAAATAATCAATGTTCCTATGCAAATTGCGATAAACATTCTAACTAAAAACCAGACATAGCTTAATTGGACTGTTTCATTATAAACGGTATTAATTATCAGCATTAGTGCCACCGCAAATGAAACAATGGAATAGAATATCATTTTTGAGTCGTAAGCCCCCAGATAATCATATTTTTGTTTATAATCCGTGAAAGAGGATATTCTGAGTTTGTGGATCGTGATTATGAGTACGCTGGCCAATAAAGAAATGCCAGTAAGACTCAATATAATGATTTGCCAAATTGCTAAAAACTTAATGTACGTAGGTTCCATAAGGTGTTATATTTCTTTTAAGTTAAAAAAAAGTCAATTGAGGTACATATTGATAAACTGATTGAAAAACTGCGTTAAGATACTAAAAACCTATTTTTAAATTTCATATTTCAATAATTTATTTCTAATAATACAAATATTTTAAAATAAAGGCTATTCTGACATCATTGTGTTTGGAATAATACGAATGATAATTTTTTCATTTGCGGGTTTAAATTTTAAAAAAATCAAAAAGGGCTTTGCAATTCATATTCACTTTTCTACTTTTGTATTTCAATGAAAGAAAAAATAAATCATATAGGTCTTTGGTGGTGGCACAAGCGGATAAAGCTAGGCTGAACGGAGATGTATATAAAAAATATATAGAAAAGACTCGTCGTTCGGCGAGTCTTTTTTTTGTTTAAAAACAAAAGCCTTTGAAAAATATTAAACTTAAAAGTACCCACATCAAAATGCTTGCTGATGTAATAACCCCAGTGAGCATTTATCTGAAACTTAGAGATAGGTATGTGAATTCCATCCTTTTGGAAAGTTCTGATTATCATGGCGATGAAAATAGCTACAGCTACGTTTGCTGCAACCCTATTGCAACCTTTAAGCTGAAAAATAGCAAATTGGATATTATTGCCCCCGATGGCACAGGCATTTCAAAAGAGCTGGACAATCCGGGGCAGGCCATTGAGGAATTAAACATATTCATGAAATCCTTTGAGAATGAGGCCAATGATTTTAAGTTCATAACCAATGGATTGTTTGGCTATGTGTCTTATGATGCTGTTCAGTATTTTGAAGACATAAAATTTTCTGATGCTAAGCGCGATGAATATAATATCCCGGACATCGTTTACTCAGTTTACAGAAATATTATTGTTATCGATCACTTCAAAAATGAGATGTATGTATTTGATCATCAACTAAAAACAGATGGGTCAACCAGCAACATCAGGGAAATTGTTGATCTGGTAAAAAGTAAAAATTACCCTGATTATCGTTTCAACTGGAATAACGATGAGACTTCAAATGTTGCCGATGATGAATTTTTGAAAATGATATCAAAAGGCAAAGAGCACTGCTTTAGAGGAGACGTTTTTCAAATCGTTCTTTCCAGAAGATTTAAATCCGGTTTCCTGGGGGATGAATTCAATGTATATCGGGCGCTGCGATCCGTAAACCCTTCACCCTATTTGTTTTATTTCGATTACGGAAGTTACAAAATATTTGGTTCCTCTCCCGAGGCCCAGATCGTAATAAAGGAAGACAAAGCGATCATTTATCCTATCGCAGGCACGTTTAAGCGGACAGGGAATGACCAGGCAGACGCTGAACTGGCACAGAAACTTTCCGACGATGAAAAAGAGACTTCAGAACATGTGATGTTGGTGGACCTTGCCCGAAATGATCTCAGCAGAAATGGTTCGAATGTGGAAGTTGAAACGTTTAAAGAAGTACAATACTTTTCCCATGTAATTCATTTGGTTTCAAAGGTGGTTGGGAAACTTAAAAAAGGAACAAATACCATTCAAATGGTGGCGGATACTTTTCCTGCAGGAACACTTTCTGGCGCACCAAAACATAAAGCCATGACCTTGATCGATACCTATGAAAATACAAAAAGAGGGTATTATGGCGGTGCCATTGGCTTCCTTGGTTTTAATGGCGAGTTCAACCACGCCATTATGATCAGGTCGTTCCTCAGCAAGAACAATACATTGTATTACCAGGCAGGCGCCGGGGTAGTCGCAAAATCAAAAGAAGAAAATGAATTGCAGGAAGTAAACAATAAACTCGCTGCATTACGTACTGCAATTGTGCAGGCAGACCAAATGGAGTTGTAAATGAAGATCCTTGTTTTAGATAATTACGATTCCTTTACCTACAACCTGGTACATATTATCAGGGAGCTGGGGTATGGCGATTCAATAGATGTGCTTCGCAATGATAAAATTGCTTTGGATGAGGTGGATAAATATGATAAAATCCTGCTTTCGCCAGGTCCGGGAATCCCTTTAGAGGCAGGGATTATGTTGGATTTGATTAG
>JAUUZS010000240.1 GCA_030589835.1 Cyclobacteriaceae bacterium | reverse complement strand
TTGAATACCAGTCGGGTGTGCCAAACCATTTGTCCATCTCCGCTTCAAATGGCTCGTAAACTTCAGGAGGTTCTGGTATTGCACCAAGATCTCCGGTTTCTTCCATCCAAATATCCAGTGATTCGCGAAGGCGGATAAGCGCCTCTTTATGCTCCGCTTCTTCAGACTCTGCGAGATTGATTATTTCATAGGGATCAGCTTCAGTGTCGTAAAGAAGCTCCGGAGGCGGTGGTTTCATTAATTCAGCAGCAGGACCGGTCAATGCTCCTTTTGCATAAAGTTCCCGCATCAGGGGTTTTACCAAAAAACACTTTTCTTTATACCTGTTAAGAGATGCAAATCCCTCGCCCGGACTGAAATTTCGAATATAGTGATACCGCTCCTCACGAACAGACCTAACCCGGTTTACAGTTTCATCAATACGGTCACGGGCGCTGACAGCGAAAGTTCTCGGAGCATCTGAGTTCTTGCCTAAAAAGATCCTGCTTTGCATGCCTTCAGGTTTGGGGATGCCGGCAATTGACAACGTGGTGGCAGATATATCGAGCAAACTAATTACATCATCATTTACTTTACCAGGGGAATATTGCGGAGGTATAGGGATATTTTTTGGCCAATAAATTATCATAGGTACATGTATCCCCGAATCCCAAAGCCAATGGATTCCCCGGGCTTCCAGGCGTCCATTATCAGCGAAAAAAATCACAATTGTATTATCTGCCAATCCATCTTTGCGCAATTGTTCCAGGATTACTCCTACATGTTTATCCATACCGGAAACTGAGTTCAGGTATCGTGCCCATTCCTGCCTGGTGATTTCATGATCTGGATAATACGGCGGAGGAGTAACATTATCAGGCCTTGCAATTTTCTCCTGCACGTCTTCCCCAACCCACTTGACGCGCTCCTTTTCTGCGGATTTTCGATCATAAATGTCATATTCAGCTTCCGGTGTATTTATCTGTGCGAAAAATGGCTGATTATCTTTTAGCTCCTCCCAATTGCCAGATTGATAAACAGGACCTTCGTTGACAAAATTTAGATCGAGTTTGCCAGTACCCACCACTTGCCCGCCAATAGTTTTGATGTTTGAAGTGAAATATCCGGCATCCCCCAGCCAATGTGTGATGAGCCTGACACCTTCGGGTAACTTGAAATCATCTTCCCGGTGAGAACGCATATTGTGAGTATCTGTAGACGTCTGGTACATTCCTGTCATAAATGCTGACCTGCTGGGTGCACAAACCGGCGAGGTAGAAAAGACATTGGTGAAGCGCACACCTTTTTCAGCAAGTCCATCCAAATTTGGAGTGGAAACATTTGCGGCGCCATAACATCCAAGATCAAGATCAAAATTTTCTCCAACGATCCATAAAATATTTGGACGAACCACAGTTGCATTTTGTTGCTCTATTTTTTTTCCACTGCATCCTATCAGAGCTATAAAAAATATTAATCCGGATATAATTTGAAACTTCATTGTGCGATTTTAATTTATTAAAGTGAGGTAAGTTAATGATTACAGTCCATATAGCTGGTAGTATTTTAAATAATTATACCTGCTTTCGCTGATGTTAAAATTGAATTCCAACTTCTAACTTCCAACTTCCATAGAACCTTTCAGATAGGTAAAATCAGAATAATTAAAATTTTCCATTCGTAAGATATTCACTAAAGTAGGATTGTTTATAAAATATTCTATTGCCAATTTTGAGATCACATTAATTACTGCTAAAAGAATTGGTGGATGAATAAAAAAATCTGGAAACGTATTTTACTGGGGGTAATTACTATTTTTCTGCTTTTATTTACAGCGGTCATCTTAACCCTGTTTTGGTACCAGGATAAAATCGTTCAAAATCTTGTCACTGCTTTCAATGAAGATTTTAAAGGCGCAATTATCATTGGTGACTCAGACATATCTCCATTTGAAAATTTCCCCTACGTATCTGTAGTAATTGAAAATGTGCAAATATTTGAAGATAAGGCAGATATGTTCGCTCCTATCCCTGACGTATCACATATCTATCTCGGATTTAGCTTCCGTACACTTTTGGATGGAAATATAAACATCAACCTGCTGAAAGTAGAAAATGGCAACTTTGATATCGTCCGCTATACAGACGGAAGTTTCAATCTTGTGAATGCACTCACTGGAGAAAAAAAGATCAAGGACATTAAAGAAGCGTACAATATTGAACTCCAGAAAATAGAACTCAACAACCTGGATATTATCAAATATGATGAAGGAACAAGAATCCACGCGGAAACATATATCGAAACTGCCACGTCAAAATTTATAAATACCGAACAAAAATTGATGATCGGACTGCAAAGTCAATTTATTCTCAATGTAATCAATGATGGCGATTCGACGATTTTTAAAAACAAACATTTTGACGCAAGTACTGAGCTTGTCTATGATACGGAGAGTGGATTACTCACCATTCATCCCACTGAAATCGAACTTGAAAACGGTATTTTTGACATTGACGGTACTGTTGGAATGCTGGATGAATTTGATATGGATCTCAAAATCCATGGCAACAACCCCAATTTCAATCTCATCATTGCTTTTGCTCCCGAAGAACTAATCCCCACATTGGAACAATATGAAAATGCCGGCAATTTGTTCTTTGACGTATCCATCAAAGGAAAATCGATGAGTGGACACCAACCTGCAATTGATGCTGTGTTTGGATGCGATAGCGCTTATTTCTCCAATCCTCAATCCAATAAGAAAGTGGAAGATATTGAGTTTAGGGGACATTTCACTAATGGTGAATCAAGAGATCTATCGACCATGGAATTTGTTTTGGAAAAAGTAACTGCAAAGCCGGAAGCAGGTACGTTCCAGGCCGAATTGTCAATAAAAAATTTCGAATCTCCTGAAATAAATATGAGTCTCACATCAAATTTTGACCTGGATTTTCTGGCTAAATTCCTGAATGTAACTTCACTCCAAAATCTGGATGGCGATGTTTCTTTAAAAATGAATTTTAGAGACATTATTGATCTTCATAACCCGGAAAAAAGCCTGGAAGAATTTAGCCAGTCTTACTACTCTGAACTCGACGTAAGCAACCTCACATTTAAAATCCCAGGATATCCTCTTCCATTCGACAGCATCGACATCAAGGCCACGATGGACGGCAACCACGCCAATATTGAATATTTATACTTGAATGTGGGCAATTCAGACATCTCTATAAGAGGAGAAATTGATAACCTCCCGGCCATCATACATCAGACCTCCAATGAAATAAATGCTGACCTTTTCATTTTCGCTTCCTTACTGGATATTGAAGAACTCACTTCATATGACACGCTTAAAAGAGACCCAATAGATGAGAAAATAGAAAATTTGCGCCTTGAATTAGCATTTAAAACCACTGCTAAAGATTTAGTAGAATCGGAGCACTTGCCTGTTGGTGATTTTTTTATAAAGAATTTTTACGGAAAACTGGAGAATTACCCGCATACGTTCAGGAAATTTAATGCACATGTAGTCATTGACAACGAGGATATCGACATACTTGAATTCAACGGAAAAGTGGATAAAAGTGATTTTCAATATGCCGGCAGGTTATATGATTATCCAACCCTGCTGCAAGATTCTTTAGCAGGCAGCATCGATCTTGATTTTAGCTTAAACTCCAGCTTGCTCCGGCTGAATGATCTTTTTACATACGGTGGAGAAAATTATGTGCCTGAGGATTATCGCAAAGAAGAAATCAGCAATTTGGAGATGTATGGCAACGCTCAATTTTATTTTAAAGACAGCCTGACATCAGCAAAAATATTCTTCGATCAATTAAACGCCAGCCTCCAGGTGCATTCCATGGAAATAAATGACATTCACGGGAAATTTCAATTTATAAATGAATCCATACGATTAGACGCCTTATCCGGCATGATTGGCAACACTTCATTCATGGCAAATATGAATCTTTACCTTGGCAAAAACGACTCCATCAGAAAATCAAATAACCAATTTCAGTTATTTGCTGAACGAGTTGATTTTGATCAATTATCTAATTATAATTTCAGTCATCCGGAAGACAGCATCTTCAACATAGATCATGAAAATGCTTTTAATATTTATGAAGTTCCTTTTACAGATATGGCCTTTGAAATTGAAGTGGATGAGCTTAATTACCACAGACATATAGTCAACAACTTAAGCGCGGGTTTTAAGATTCAGAAAAATCAATTCATTTATATAGATTCCCTGAAATTGCAAATGGCGGGAGGTGAATTCGATATTTCTGGTTATTTTGATGGTTCTAATCCTGACAGTATTTATTTCTACCCGGACGTGAAAATCAGCCATGTAAACATGGATCAAATACTTTACAGGTTTGAAAATTTCGGTCAGGATCAGATTGTTTCAGAAAATCTTAAAGGCAGGCTCTCAGGCAGTATAAAAGGCAAGATTCACATGCATGCAGATATGGTGCCGCAAATAGATAAATCTGATATTCAATTGGAGTTGGAAATCATCGATGGCGAACTTAAAAATTACAAACCGATGAATGCCTTATCTGACTATTTCGATAACAAAAACTTATCAAATATTGGCTTTGACACCCTGTCAAATAATTTTTACTTATCTAAAGGAACAATCACAATTCCCAGGATGACCATCAACTCTACATTGGGTTTCATGGATATTTCCGGTACTCAGGATATGAATAATCATATGGAATACTATTTCCGTATTCCCATGAAGATGGTCACAAAAGCTGCCCGAAAGAAGTTGTTTGGAAAAAAAGGAGAAGTCCCGGACAACACACAAACCGATGCCATTCAATATAAAGATGAAAACAGGAAAATCTGGTATCTCAACATTAAGCTTATCGGTGATCCTGATGATTTTAAGGTGTCTCTTGGTAAAAAGAAAAAGGCTTAGTTTTCTTAATGATAAAGTATTTTTAGCTAAAAAAGGTGACAAATCGCATAAAAACTCAAACTATTCACAACTTATAATAAATTATTTAGATAGCCTTTTTAAATTAGCGGTGTCAAATACGTGATTATTTTTTTATTAGAAGAAGCGCCTACATCTTCTATGGATTTTATGATAAATATTCAGTATTTAATTTTTTAAAAGCATATAACATAAACTGTAAATAAATGGAAAAGAGTTCAAGAAGGGAGTTTTGCAAAACCTCAACTAAGCTGGCCGTTGGTGCCGGTCTGGTATCTATGATGCCTCTGACATCAAGCTGCAATACGGAAAATCGTAAAATTGTAATCGGAGCTATAGGTTTACGAAACATGGGATTCAGCAACTTAAGGTCATTTTTAAAAAATCCTGACGTCGAGTGTGCTGCAATATGCGACATAGATGATGAGATATTAAATAGACGAAGCGCTGAAATTGAAAAGATCAATGAAGACAGGATTGCTAATGGCGAAAAGATTACCATCAAAAAGCCTGTTCAATACAAAGATTACAGGAAGCTTCTGGAAGACAAAGATATTGACGCGGTGATCATTGGCACTCCGGATCACTGGCATTGTCTGATGATGGTGCATGCCAGCCAGGCAGGAAAGCACGTGTACGTCGAGAAGCCTATGGCCAATTCCATTGAGGAAACACTCATCATGGAAAAAGCTGCTAAAAGATATAAAAATGTAGTTACCGTAGGTCAATGGCAACGCAGTGGAAAACACTGGCACGATGCTGTAAATTATGTAAAGTCAGGAGAAATAGGCAAGGTGAGCCGCGTGAAAGCATGGGCTTATACTTCAAAACAGCCGCTTCCGGTTGTGCCTGATTCTGAAGTACCTGCTGGTGTAGATTACGATATGTGGCTAGGACCGGCCCCAAAACGTCCGTTTAATCAAAACAGGTTTCATTACAACTTCCGATACTATTGGGATTATGCAGGTGGCCTCATGGCAGACTGGGGTGTACACATGCTCGACTTCGCCCTGTTTGGGATGGATGCACAACGACCAAATACCATTACGGCTTTGGGAGGCCACTTTGCACATGAAGATGCGCGGCAGGTTCCTGACACCTTGAATGTATTGTATGAATTTGATGATTTTGCATTGACCTGGGAACATTCTGTGTGTTTAGGGAATGGCCCAAATGGTATGGGGCATGGCGTGATTTTTCAGGGAAACAAGGGAGCAATACTTGTTAGCCGTGGTGGATGGCAGGTAATTCCTGAAAAGGAAATGAAAGACGGTGAGAGGGTAAATAAAACAGAAGCAAAACCATGGACAAAAGGCGAAGGCAGCCTGGATGAACATGTTGTTAATTTTCTGGATGTCATCAGAAATGGTGGTGAGGTAAACTGTTCTGTAGAAGTGGGCAAAGAAGTTGCCATGGTATCGCATATGGGAAATATTGCACATCGAACAGGCGAAAAATTAATTTGGGATGATAACACAAATCAATTTACAAATTCAGATAAAGCCAATGAACTCCTGGCTCCTGAATATAGCGACCCTTGGGCGCTCCCTAAAATATAAAGGGTTGTAGTAGTTGTATATCAATTTCGTTTCTACTGTTATGTTAATGAAAGTAATTAAGGAATACGATCATTTTATCTATCAGTATAGAGGTTAATGGAATGTAGTAACTAATTTTCTTTTGTGAACTTTGTGTATAAATCTTTGTGTCCATTGTGGTTAAAGTACCAGAAAGCATTTTAATCACGATGATCACGAAACTTATATTTGAGGCCAAGCCGAAAAGTATAACACCCCTAAATCC
>JAUUZS010000200.1 GCA_030589835.1 Cyclobacteriaceae bacterium | reverse complement strand
GTAGCTCAGTTGGTAGAGCATCGGACTGAAAATCCGTGAGTCGGTGGTTCGAATCCACTCGTCACCACTTCAAAAAGGACTTTCATTTTGAGAGTCCTTTTTTTTTAAAAACTTTTCAAGTTGTCACCGTTCCCGTTTAGTCAACGATTTTATAAGTAGCGCTTTAAGGGGACTTCCATTTCTAATTTGGTGTGCTTCCGTTCAAACACTAAGTAAATCATTTTTTTAATAATAGTATGCATGCATACTATTATTTTTTGGTATGCCAATGATCAATTTTATAGAATATCATGATTTAGAAGTGTTTTTGAAATGACATTAATATAACCTTATTCTGTTTTCAGGTACAGTTTGGATAGGCATGAAACGAACTGGTGGAAGATTTTTTATTTTAGGTATTTTAGTTTTATCAGTTCTTTGTCTTTTAGAAATCGCCATTTACCTCGTGGGATATCCTTTTTGGTGAGGCCGGCAAACATCACCCGGTCGAGTTTGGAAACCTCGTACCCTAGCGATTCGAAAATCCTTCGAATGATCCTGTTTTTACCGCTGTGAATCTCTACTCCCAGGGCAAGGCCGGAAGAATCCAGAACAGCAATATCATCTACTTTTATCAATCCATCCTCCAGTTCAATACCTTCTTTAATTTTATTAAAGTGATCTTCTTCTAATGGCTTGTTTAACTCTATCTGATATATCTTGCTAATTTCATGCGAAGGATGTGTCAGTTTTTTTGAGAGTTCACCATCATTCGTCAAAAGTAATACCCCGGTTGTATTTCTATCGAGGCGCCCAACGGGATATATTCGCTCGTCGCATGCCTTTGACACGAGTTGCATAACGGTTTTTCTTTCTTGGGGATCGTCTGTAGTAGTAATAAAATCTTTAGGCTTATTGATTAATAGATATACCAACTTTTCTTTTGACAGCAGTACTTTTCCGTGATACACCTTATCGTCGCGTTTCACCTGATAGCCCATCTCGGTGATCACCTTCGAATTGACTTTTATCTTGCCCGACTTGATCAGCTCATCAGCATCCCGCCTTGAACAAACTCCTGATTGGGCAATGTATTTATTGAGTCTTGTGGTGGACGTAAGACTATCTTTGCCAATACTTCTATTGGGTTTAGAAGTCCCTTTCGAGTTGGTTGAATTTATTCTTTTTCTATACGGTTTTTTCTCAAAGCCCATTAAGTCCTCCTGGTTTTTTGGCGTAATTTATAGTTTAGTCTTCAATTTCCCCGCCGATCAGATTTTCTTTCTGAGCGAAGTCTTTGGGTGTAGGCAAGTCTTTGAGGTCATTAATCCCAAAATATTCCATGAAGTTTTTACTGGTTCCATAGATCAATGGTCTCCCCACTGCATCAGATTTACCCTGAATTTCTATCAATTCCTTTTCAAGCAATTTTTGAACTGTATAGTCGCAATTAACTCCACGAATTTTCTCCACCTCCGACTTAATAATGGGTTGCTTGTAGGCGATAATGGACAATGTTTCCAGTGCAGAATTTGACAGTCTTTTTTTCGATTGATGCTTCAGCAATATTCCTATACTCGCCTGATAGGCCGGTTTTGAATAAAAAAGGTATCCCCCTCCAACCTTGGATATTTCTATAGAAAATTCTGTTGAAGCATATTTTCCCTGCAACTGCACGACAGCCTCTGAAATATCTTCCAAAGGCACATCCGCATCAAACATTTCTGTCAAACAAGATTGAATATCCAATTCCTTTATCGGCTGCACCGAACAAAAAATGAGTGCTTCAACGTGATTTTTAAGAAAATCCAATTACTTTCTATTCAATTTTGCTTCTATACAATGCATAGTGTGTGGTACGGCTCTCAAACGTTCTTTAGGAATCAATTTGCCAGTATCCACGCAAATTCCATATGTCCCGTTTTTGATACGAATCAGGGCATTTTCAAGATTATTGATAAATTTTTGTTGCCTGCCTGCCAATTGGTTCATGCTTTCCTTCTCGGTGGTATCAGCACCATCTTCGAGTACCTTCGCATAAGCCGAAGAAGCATCCAATCCATCTTCACCGCCTTTATTTAGGGATGACTTAAGATTATTCAATTCCTTTCTGGCTATTTCAAGCTTTTCATTTATCAAATCCTCAAACTCTTTAAGTTCAGAATTAGAATATCCTTGCTTTTCTATGTTTTCCATAGCATATCATATTTTGTAAAAACGCCTACTTCAATTAAAGTGCAAAAATAGAATAAGATTTGTAAACAAAAAATAATCTTATTTTAGATATCATGTCAACATCATTCATATCTCTAAATATGGAAAAATTGAGATAAGGTTACGTTTTTTATCTAAAATTTATAATTATTTTGCTAAACTGACCTATTTTTCTCCCAATTGTAAGCGATTGCTCCCCAAAATCCTCAAATTTGTTTCGCTGCCCTTTTTAATCAAAAAGGAGATTATTGCATGAACTGATGCCTGTTTTTAATCTTCCGATATTATGTATTCTTACCATGATAACGTTTTAGATGCCTATTGATTGATCGGGATCAACCTTGTATATCGTGCCTTGCTTAGAAATCCTGTACATTACAATTATGTGGCATAAATTTACTGAATTGATTTATGATCACGGTTTTGTGACGACATTGAGTTGTCAAAATCACGAAAATTAAAATTTATTTGCTTTTCAGGATAGCACGGAATAGTCTAACAATTGCTAAAAACAATTTTTTTTCTTTCTCCCAAAAAAAAGAAAATTGACCTAACAAAACTCCGTAAACGAGTATTAATATCTGATACATCGGAAAAACAAGCAAAAGGTAGGTTATGGCTTTGGTGATAAATTTCGTTTGATCATCAAAGCCAAACCATGAGAATACCAGTGGCCGAATTAGAAGCACCGTCATCCCGGTAAGGCTAAATACCAGGAGTATCATGATAACCTGAAAAAGATTTTTTAATCCCCACTTTCCTTTGAGTTTTTCAAGAAAAGCCGCATTTGATTGCACTTGTTTTTGTGTCATTGCCTATGGTAAAAGCTTGCAATATTACCATTTAAAAAAATTACACCCAAAAAATGTTTACTATTCATCAAAACAATTATAAATTGATCGCAAAAATTATAATAGGATTATGAACAAATTAAAAAGAGTATTGGTAGCTCTCGATTTAACTCAAATTGATGAGGCCCTGGTTCAATATATTACCATGCTGTCAAACAAAATATCCATTGAAAAAATATATTTTTTTAATGTGTTGAAAAATTTCGAACTGCCAGATGAAATCGCCGAAAAATATCCTGATATGGTTGCACCCCAAGACGAAGCAGCAAAAAAATCAATTCAGTTTACGATAGACAAAGTGTCAGAAGGTAAGTTGAAAGCAGAATATGAAATTAAGGTTGTAGAAGGCAATCATGCTGAGAAGTTACTCAAATGGGCTAAAATTAAAGAAGTTGATTTGGTTGTAGTCGGCCGAAAATCGGGTCTGGATGGAGAAGGCATAGTAAGTAGAAAAGTGGTGAAACTGGCTCCGTGTTCTGTAATTTTTGTGCCTGAAGTGTTGCCACAAAACCTTCAAAAAATTGTGATCCCGATAGATTTTTCACCCGCATCAAAACTTGCTTTTGAGTTTTCCCTTTTTATCGCATCAAATATGCCAGGAATGAAAATTACTTGCCTGAATATTTATGACGTTCCCAGTGGGTATCATTCGACCGGTAAGTCATATGAAGAATTTGCGGAGATTATGGAAAACAATGCGAAAGACTCCTATCAAAAATTTGTCGGACAATTCGATACAAACGGAAAGGACGTCGACGCAAAATTTGAAATGGAACATAAAGATAGAATCGCCAAAAAAATATATCAGTTTTCTGTAAAAGAAAAGGCCAGCGCCATAGTTATAGGCTCAAAGGGGCGAACTCAGGTTGCCGCATTATTATTGGGAAGTATTGCAGAAAAACTTATTCACCTCAACACTCAATTACCATTAATCGTTGTAAAGGAACGCAGACACAATATGGATTTTCTTGAAGCACTCATGAAACTCTAAGCACGTAACGGCAGAAATTCATGTGAAATTGGAGATGTTGAATTCATACCAGGCTGTCCGGCGAGGCCAATAGGCTCGCTTTTTAGCTCCTGAAAGGATTGTTATCCCGAATTATTCGGGATTATATTTAAATGTGCCTTCGATAAAATATGAAGAGCTGTCCTGAGAAATCATTTTTTGCCAGCCGTCTATAGTAAAATTCGAAAGCAAATGCCGTCCATTGAAGTTCTCAAAGGTCAAATCTATATTTTTAGCACTTCCGAACAGTGCATTCTTTCCGCTAATACGAGCATGGATAGTCAATGGGAAACTGCTTGAATCAGCGAAGCTCAGCCCTAAGCTATCAACCTCTGTTGCTTCGGGATACTTGCTGTTGTAAATGATCGTTTTTATACCTGATGCGCTGGATTCAAATATGTCATAGCTATCCGTCAACATGGGCTTGTTGATATCAGCTGATTTGAAAATTGATAATTCCTTTGTCCAGTTCGAGGAATCATAAGCAGAAAATTGAGTGCTTTCTTCAGCTCCATCAATTACTGCAGTTTTCAAAAATAAAGGGCTGACAGAGTCAAGCATTGTCACTTGATGATCTATCAACCCCTTTATATCAAAATATTTATCTGTTGCTACATTATTGCTTTCGATCTGTCTGCACGACAAACTCAGTATCACAAAAAACAGTAGCAACCATCGAATCAAAACTTAATTATTTAGATTTGCCTTGGTTTGCAACAGCCTGCAGTTTAGCTGCCAAAGCTTCCTGATCACCAAGATAGTAATTTTTTATTGGCTTCAAATTCTCATCCAATTCATACACCAGTGGCACACCTGTAGGAATATTGAGCTTTAATATCGCCTCTTCAGAAATGCCATCAAGATATTTTACCAGGGCACGAAGACTATTGCCGTGGGCAGCAATAACAATATTTTTTCCAGCTTTTATATCAGGGGCAATGTTGTTTTCAAAGTATGGCACAACCCGCGCAACAGTGTCTTTCAAACACTCGGTAGTTGGAAGTTCTGCATCACTTTAAGATGCATATTTTGGATCATTACCCGGATAGTATTCACTTGATTTATCGAGCTCCGGTGGTGGTATGTCATAACTTCTTCTCCAGATCAGCACTTGCTCATCACCATATTTTTTAGCCGTTTCCCCTTTATCCATTCCGGTAAGTCCTCCGTAGAATCTTTCGTTTAACTTCCAGGTTCTCTCTACAGGAATCCACATTAGGTCCATGCCATCCAGGGTAATCCACAGCGTTCTGATCGCTCTTTTTTGGAAGGAAGTATATGCTTTGTCGAATGTAAAACCTTCATTTTTAAGTAATTCTCCAGCTGCAATAGCTTCTTCTCTTCCCTTATCAGTAAGATCAACGTCTGCCCAGCCTGTGAACCTGTTTTCCATATTCCACTGGCTCTCACCATGTCTCAACAAAACTAGTTTGTACATTTTATTTGAATTTAATATTAAACAAGGATTTCAAAATAAATTGCTTTTTTTGCGTTGTGATATTACAATCTCAACACGCACATTTATATTATGTGCGAAATTAATCAAATACTGGCATAGATTTAGCTATAATTTTTTGTTATTTTGAACAAGTCAGATGGAAAAGAAAATTAGATATTGTTTTTTATTATTCGCTTTTATTTTTAGTGTTTCATTTTCTTCAGAAAGCAATGCGCAAAGTGAAGTAATCGATAACATGAGGGCTGCATTGAAGTCAGGGAGTTCCAAAGAATTGGTAAAATCCTTTAATACCATCGTGGAACTAAATTTCGAGGGCGAGAAATCGAATTATAGCCGATCTCAGGCTGAATTGGTGCTCAAAGAATTTTTCAAAAAATACCCCCCGACCGATTTTCAATTTGCACACAAAGGAGCATCAAAGCAGGGTTTAACTTATGTGATTGGCCTATATACCTTTGAAAACGGCTCATTTCGAATATGGATTCTCATTAAAAAATTCGACGATAAATTCCTGGTAGACTCTATTGATTTTAGTAAGGAATAACATCTCTTTTATTCGCCTTTTTAAAAGTTTCTTTTGTTCTGCAATTTATCTGGGTGTAATTCCTATTTTTGCATCGTGAAACCATATTACGTTACTACCAGATATGTAAATAGCTTTATAGAACAAGCTGTTGCAGAAGATATAGGTGAAGGGGATCATTCATCATTATCCACCATTTCGTCAGATTTACAAGGACGTGCCTCGTTGAAAATAAAGCAGGACGGTATCCTTGCAGGCCTGGAGTTTGCCCTAGATATTTTTAATAAAATCGACTCGAAATTAGAACTTACACTTTATAAAAAAGATGGCGATCGGGTAAAAACAGGTGATATTGCTTTTGAACTAAAAGGGTCTGTTCGATCTATTTTGGGGGCAGAAAGGCTGGTGCTCAATTGCATGCAACGGATGAGTGGCATTGCCACCTATACTAAACATTTGTGTGAGCTAATCGAGGGTACAAACGCCAAAATTCTGGATACCCGAAAGACCACTCCCAATTTAAGGCCTCTCGAAAAGTGGGCAGTTACCATCGGGGGAGGAACCAATCATCGCTTTGCGCTGTACGACATGATCATGCTTAAGGACAATCATATTGACTACTCCGGCGGGATATCCAATGCCTTAAATTCTGCAAACGCCTATTTGAAAGAAACCGAAAAGAAAATAAAAATCGAAATTGAAACCAGAACCCTTGACGAGGTTAAAGAGGTACTACATACCGAGGGGGCAGATGTTATTATGCTTGACAACATGGATACGACAACCATGAAGAAAGCCGTTGCGCTGATTGGTGGAAAGATGAAAACCGAAGCGTCCGGCGGAATTACAGAAGATAATATCATTGAAATGGCGCAAACAGGAGTGGATTATATTTCAATTGGTGCGTTGACGCATTCCGTAAAAAGCCTGGATATGAGCCTAAAAGCTGAGATTGAAAAATAATTTCATAAATTTGCGCCCCAATTAAAGAAAAGAATAAAGAGAAGATGATTGTAAAAACAAGAAAATATAAACTTGAGACTGGAAAATACATCAAAATTGCCTTGGAAGGCGTACTTCGTCAGCAATGGTGGGTGGGCTTGATTGTCCTGGGAATTATGGCCGGTTCACTTATTATTTGGTCGCATTGGTGGATCACAGGGGCATTAATCGCTTTTGCCTTATACATCCTTTTTTGGATCATTCAATTTGCGGGAATTACGCAAATGGAGCAAGGAATGATCCTTTTCGAACGACTTAATTATGAAATTACCAGCCAGCAAATATTGATTAAAATAAGTGCCAAGCAAGGAATGCCCATCAAGTGGGATCAGATAAAAAGAGTTAAAAAAACCAAATTGGGATTTATTTTGTGGATGTCGAAAGTTCAGAT
>JAUUZS010000311.1 GCA_030589835.1 Cyclobacteriaceae bacterium | reverse complement strand
TTATAATATTTCAACTGAAATGGTCTTACTTCTATTGTATACAACAGGTGTTCTTATATCAGTGTGCCTACTTCTTATTCGTCTTCTAAAGGTCATGCAGTTAATTAGACGATCTAAGAAAAGGTCTTTAAATGGTGTTCGGTTAAATATTCTTGATGATGGTATTCCCGCCTTCACATTTGGGAAATTCATAGTGATGTCCAAACACGATTATGAAACAAATTCTAAAGCAATCCTCACACATGAATTATCACACATCAGGCAAGGGCATTTTTATGATTTAATGCTGATGGAATTGGTCAAAATCATGTATTGGTTCAATCCACTTATCTATTATATGAATAGGGATATAAAAGAAATTCATGAGTTCCAAGCTGATGAACATACCATCAATTCAGGAATAGATGCAACCAATTATCAATTGCTAATTATTCAAAAAAGTGTTGGACATCAAAAGTTCGCACTAGCAAATAGTTTTAATCATTGTCAAATTAAAAATCGTATTACTATGATGAACAAATTAAAAAGTAGTAGAGCATGGAATTGGAAAGTGGCGACTTTTCTTCCGTTACTTGTCTTTTTGCTGATGGCATTCGGCAAAAAAGGGGAAAATCCAACTGAAATTATGAATCTACAAAAAGATAAACCGTTGGAAAACTCTGTCTCAACCTCAGAAATCACACAAAATCAATATGAGGAATTCAATCAAAAAATCGAGATTAGGAAAGATGGCAACTACATCAACAACAAGTTGTGCACTTTGGAAGAAATCAAGGGACAAGGTTTAAAGTGGTGTGAAGTTAGCAATGAATGGATATTCCTTTTGATTGACGAATCAATACCGCATAAACGTGTTGATGACGTGAGACAATCGCTAAAGGAAGCACCTTGGATTGTTCAGACAACAGTTAATTCAGATGATCTGATATATTCTATGTGGGGTCTCTCTAAACGACCAAAGTTTTCACAAGGCAAATTTCAAGAGTGGTTTAAAAACCAATTAAACAACTATCCAGAAGCTAAATCACTGGCACAAACTAAGGCATATAACCTAGTCTATCGTTTCATTATCGATAAACAAGGAAAAGTCAGGGATGGACATATCATTAAAGGAAGCGAATATCCAGAAATAAATGATGCTTACGAAAAAATTCTTACTCAAATCCCGGACTGGGAACCAGCTATGAGAGGTAGTGAAAGAGTAAGTGTTTACTTTCCTACTATGACCTATGACAGACCTCGGTAAACTAAAAGAAATTAATTCTTTTCTTCCATTGTTTAAATAAAAAAACTGTCGGTTTTGGTGCGTCTCCATTGCCGACAGTTTTCATCATTGTCAAATGATTGTATTGCTACAATCAACCAAATGTAATAAAAAGAAATCTATTCCGAAATATGAAATAATATCACTTGGTTATGATTAATGAGATGCTGGTGTAGTTTGTAACTGGGATGTTGAATTCAGTATAATTTCGGACGATTAAAATACTATCCAGCGAAAAGAACAAAGAAAATAAAGCAGCAAGCCACAGAATAGAAATGCAAAACAAGAAACAGGTATTCATTGAATTAAATTATCGCTAAAACCAGAGCCTGCCAGCTATTGCAACCCTTCGCGGAAGCATTTGTCTTAAATTTCCATTGATTTCTTGTGATAATTCTTTAACATCCAAAGAAATTATAATTGATAAAAACGGATTTTAATCTATTTTTAGAATAATACTAAATAAAAGCCCAATGAAACACCCTAAATTAATTTTCATCTTTTTTATCCTTTTGTTTGCAGGATGTGATGTTCAACAAGCAATCGACGCCCAAAAATGGGATAAAGTAGTGCTTACATTTGAAGGCCCCGAATCTGCGGAAGATGCTAAGGTAAATCCTTTTACAGATTATCGCTTAAATGTTACTTTTTCGAATGGGGAAAAGACCTACCTGGTGCCCGGCTATTTTGCAGCTGATGGCGATGCCGGGGAAACAAGCGCTTCATCCGGAAAGGTATGGAAGGCAATTTTCAGGCCGGACGAGCTTGGTGAATGGACCTATACGGCATCCTTCCGAACCGGAGAAAACATCGCAATTGATACAAATCCAGATGCCGGTGAAGCGGTAGCATTTGATGGAACGCAAGGAAAGATCAATGTGAAACATAGTCTGGCGTCGCTTCCCGATCTGAGGGCTAAAGGTAGATTAAACTATATTGGAGGAAGATATTTGCAATTCCAGGAATCTGGAGAGTATTTCCTGAAAGGCGGAGCAGACAGTCCGGAGAACCTTCTTGGCTATGCTGATTTTGATGGTACATATAAAGGAAGCAGTCCGGAAAACAGAAGCGGTGAAGCGAAAAATAAGGATATTCTTCATTCCTATGCACCTCATCTTAAAGATTGGAAACAAGGCGAACCTTCATGGCAAGGGGGTAAAGGCAAAAGTCTGATTGGGGCCATGAATTACCTGGCATCAAAAGGCATGAATTCTGTATATTTTCTTACCATGAATATTGAAGGAGATGGCAAAGATGTCTGGCCTTATACCGGTTATGACGAACGGCATCGTTTTGATTGCAGCAAGCTTGATCAATGGGAGATCGTTTTTGACCACATGGAAAGTTTGGGATTGATGCTGCACATGGTTACCCAGGAAACGGAAAATGAATTGCTTCTGGACAATGGTGATACAGGACCTCAACGGAAATTGTATTACCGGGAGCTGATTGCCCGCTTTGGTCATCATTTGGCCATTACATGGAATATGGGAGAGGAAAACGGTCCGGCAAGTTTCACGCCTGATGCCCAAACCGTTCCCCAGCAGAAAGCAATGGTAAACTATATGAAAGAGACTGATCCATATCAAAGTTATGTGGTCATTCATACGCATTCGGGTACGAAACCTCGTTACAAAATATTTGATCAGCTATTAGGGGATCCAAACCTGGATGGCCCATCGATCCAAATCGGTAATATGCGAAGTGCCCATGAAGAAACAATTCATTGGTCAAAAGCCTCCGGGGAAGCCGGAAAGCAATGGGTGGTATGTATTGATGAAATTGGTCCTGCACAACGTGGAGTTGATCCGGACGACCGGGAAGACAACAATCAACATGCTGTTCGAGCTGAAGTCCTATGGGGAAACCTTATGGCAGGTGGTGGTGGTGCCGAATGGTATTTTGGATATAAAAACCATAATAATGATCTGGGTTGCGAAGATTGGAGATCAAGAGAGAGACTGTGGGATTTTACCAGATATGGCATTGAGTTTTTTCAAAAAAATATTCCTTTCTGGGAAATGGAGCCTACAGACGAACTGGTAGGTGAAAGCAATTATTGCCTGTCAAAAGAAAATGAAATTTACCTAATTTACCTTCCTTATGGAGGAGAGACAAGCCTCAATCTGGAAGGAGCTGAAGGATCATTTAGCGTGAGCTGGTATAATCCGAGAAGTGGTGGTGATTTGCTTCAGACGGCACTTACAACAGTAGAAGGAGGTTCGGCTGTTGAGCTTGGCGCTGCCCCTCAGGATGCTGAAAAAGACTGGGCAATTTTAGTTAGAAAATAGAAGTAGATTGGATAAAGAAGCAAGCTAATTTCAGAACTACGTCAATTCACCTTGTTGCAAAGGATAATCGCAGATTTAAATCTTTATATTTATTAACAGGAATATGGGAATAATGGAATGCAAAAAGCTTCGCATACTTTTTATTCCAATCTTCCATTTTCCCTGCCTGCGGCCGGCAGGCAACCTTCCATTTCAAATGGCAAAATTAATATTTGATTTACTAATGGGCACCTCTATTAATTCCTTTTGGAATACCAACACAGATATTTTTTTCAGATACAAGGCACCAAAAACGGAGTTTAGCATCGCTAAATGAGTATTTTGGTAACACAGTAGCTGGGAAAAAGCCCAAGTTGGGAAACAAAATGGAGTTATTAGAGGTGCCCTAATGCAATTTCGCGAAAAATACTGGATTCTGAATATCTATTCAGTCACTAACACCACTTTGGTAATCATCAAATTTGGGCCTGAAGTAGCAGAGGTTTTTAGGATCAAACTGCCATCATTGCTGTCTTCACGCATCACATGAAATTTTACCCATTGACCCTCCTCATGTCTGTTAAGTTTCACTTTTCTTCCTTCAAAATCCAGCATTCCTTCGCGTGCGTTATTATTCCAGTCATGAAAATGGACATACAAGCTCCCCAACATTCCTTCCGGGCAGCTAATCTGTAATTGCATCTGCTTTCCATGCCATGAAGCACCTGATTCATCTTTCCATATTCCATCGGCTTTCAAATGATAAGAAGTATTCTCCCTAATCTTTACCTCATCAAATGCGTATGTCCATGGACTATTTGTACCCGTCTCCTGAAGATTGGCACCAGCATTGACATAAAGGATCGCTTGCTGAAATGCTTCAGGAACATCTGCTTTGGAGGCAATTGGTAGTGCAGGCATGGTTTTTTCCAGCCAGGCGTAATCCACAGTTAATGAAGGATTGAAGTTCGCTGAGTTCATGTATTTCACCAGGCTGCTTTTTAGCTGTCTTGCTACCGGAAAATCACTTTTCAGATTATAACCGCAAATCAGCATTGAGCCTTCTCCAACTTTTAGCTCAAAAATGGAACCTACCTTATTGTTGCGATGAAAATCATCAACGGGTTGAGCAATTGGTTTATATGATTTCGGGAAATCGTTCAGAATAAATCCCCTGGCGTCACTGCTGATCGTTTCCCATTGCCAATCGGAATGATAGGTAGTTGGAAAATCCTTAAACGCCGGATGGGTGTCATTAACCACAAGCCCAATAGATGTTTTTCCTTGTCCGGGGAAAAAAGTTAGCGACCAATACAGCGGATAAAATAGTGCCTTTACTGCATGATCATCATTTCCCAGCTCATGAGCCAGTAACAATATTTTACCCCCCTTTTCAAGTTCCTCTTTTACGAGATCGTTAAGTCTGTCAGCAATCAATATATCGCCAGCATCCACCTCCATTTCAGTAGGATAAACCCAAAAATCCCATTGGTTACGAAATTCTGTATTTTCCACCTCAATGGAAACTGTAAGTCGCACTGCCTTTTTTATCTGCCTAAGATCCAGACTTATATCACCGAGATCACTCAACGTTCCGTGATCGAATTGCCGCTTTTCAAATGTACCCGTAGAAATGACTCGTCCGCTTTCATCAATTATTTTCCAGTTGCAAGGTGCTTCCAAAGGCATTTCCCCATGATGGGATAATTGTGCTTTTGCCGAAAAAATTTCCTCTGATGTCCAGACAAATTGCTTCATTCTTAGCAAGGGAACCGTAGTATAGAAATGTTCTTTGAATTTTTCCGGAGTTGTAATTCCTTTGCTTTCCCAATGTGCGTCCAGCCATCCTATAAATGCCTCACCCTGTCCCTGATAGTCCTGCATGCTCAGCAGTTGCACTCCGGCGCAGCTGGCAGTCCTTAAAAATGACTCGGTCTCATATTTATACATAATTTGATTCAATGCTCCCGAAGCTTTGGCAAAATGGTCACTTTGATCAGCAATCCCATTTAGTTCAGCCTGTGCTTTGAACTCCTCAAAATTCCGTGCTTTCAGCACACCGGTATATTTTTCAATCTCCGACCATCTGGGATAAACCGGCCACTGGCCTATTTCATGAGCAATAATCGG
>JAUUZS010000421.1 GCA_030589835.1 Cyclobacteriaceae bacterium | reverse complement strand
TCCTGCTTTTGTATTTTTGTCGTCCTGTCAACCGGCAAAAATTGACGGGCCTTATTTTGCTACAGGAATTAAGATTGGTGAAGTCACACAAAGCAAAGCAATCGTATGGGTTCGCTTGACCAAAAATTCTGAGCGCATCGGAAATGATGCGCCCATGCCCGATGTCAAATACAAAGATCCGAAAACTGGCAAAATGATTGAGCGCAAAGGCCGGCCGGATATTACACCTGTGGTCAGCTATCCTGAAGGGTATGATATCAACACAATTCAGGGTGCAGCACCTGGGATAAATGGCAATGTCCGCATGAAATACAAAGCGGAAGATGCTCAAAATTGGATGGAGATGGATTGGGAACCCGTTGATCCCGAGGCGGATTTCACACTACAGTTTCAGCTTTCCGGATTGTCGGCAGGTACGGCCTACGAGTTGATGGTAGAAGCCAGTCCTGTAAAGAGTACAAAAGTAAGCGCTTCAATAGCGGGGATATTTAAAACTGCTCCAGCAGACGATGTTGCCGCCGAAGTCAATTTTATCGTTACAACCGGCACTTCATATGGAGATGTAGATAGTGATACAGGGTATAAAATCTATCCCAGCTCACTAAAGCTCGATCCTGAATTTTTTGTACATACCGGTGACATTGTGTATTACGATGGGATGGGGAAAAGTGCCGGTCTGGCACGTTGGCACTGGGATCGAATGTACAGCTTCCCAAATAATATTGAATACCACAGGCAGGTAGCGTCTTATTTTATTAAAGATGATCATGATACCTGGATGAACGATGCTTATCCTGAATTGCAAACCAAATTCATGGGAGAACTAAGCTACAAACAGGGAACACAGATTTTCCTGGATGAAGTCCCGATGGGAGAGAAGACCTACAGGACAATCCGCTGGGGAAAGGACCTGCAGATCTGGCTCATGGAGGGTAGGGATTACCGGAGTCCAAACACCATGCCGGATGGCCCGGACAAAACTATCTGGGGAAAGCAGCAAATGGAGTGGTTAAAATCAACTGTTAAGGACTCAGATGCAACTTTTAAAGTGCTGATAAGCCCTACACCAATTGTTGGTCCGGATCGGGGAAAGAAGCGAGACAACCATGCCAATATTGGTTTTAAAAATGAAGGAGACGAGGTGCGAAAATACATCAGCGAGCAAAAAAATATGGTAACCGTTTGCGGCGACAGGCACTGGCAATATGTATCTAAAGATGCTGCAACCGGTGTTGTTGAATTTAGCAGTGGCCCGGGAGGAAATGGTCATGCCGGTGGTTGGAAGCAAGATAATAAGCTCCCAGAGCATATGTATCTTAATGTAGTTGGAGGTTTTTTAGAGGGAGCTATTTCACAAATTGATGGCATCCCCACTTTGATTTTCCGGCATTATGATCCGGATGGAAAATTATTGAATGAGCATATTGTTGAGCGGGAATAATCATTTTCATGTAAATTAAAAGATTGAATTTTTCATATTCCATATGAAGCGCTAATACATACCAAAGTGCCAATGAGAACAACAACTATTCTAATCATTATACTATGCATGTCCCTGAGTCTTGCGGTTGCACAACCAAGTCGATCCTATGATTTCAAGCCTGTTCAGGAATTACAGCGGCAACACGGATTGCAAGATCCCTTTATCAAACCTGATGGAAGTACGCTAAAGTCAAAGGAAGATTGGGAGCTGCAGCGAAAGTACATCAAAGCCATGCTGGCACATTATCAGTACGGCGAAATGCCTCCGGTTCCGAAGGATGTTGTGGTGAAAGAGACCCTATCCGAGGAAATATACCATGGCACAGCACTAAAGAAACGGTATACCTTAACGATAAACCGGAATGGGCAATCGATTGATTTTCATTTTGGATTGATCAAACCCATAGGAAAGGGGCCTTTCCCGGTGATTATAAAAAATGACAAGGAAATAAATGCAGTTCCAGATGTGGTTAATCTGGAAGCCCTAAAAAGAGGCTATGTCATGTGCCAATATGTTCGAACAGATCTTAGCCTGGATGATAAAGATATTGAGCATACCAGAAGCAAAGGCGTTTTCCTGTTGTACCCCGAATATGATTGGGGAACGATCGCAGCTTGGGCATGGGGATACCAATTGCTAATCGACTATTTTGAAACCCTGAATTTTATTGATATGAATAAAATCGTGGTTACCGGTCATTCCCGTGGCGGTAAAACGGCATTTTGTGGAGGCATTTACGACGAAAGAATTGCCATTACGGCGCCGAACTCATCCGGTTTGGGAGGCACAGCAAGTCATCGCTACTTTGAATTAGGGCAAAATGAGCAAACCATCGGGCATGCTTCCCTTGCCAATCCGCATTGGTGGACGCCGGAATTTTTCAAGCTGGCGGGTTTTGAAACCCGAATTCCATACGATACCCATTTTGGTAAAGCCGTAGTTGCGCCAAGGGCTTTTTTTAATGCACATGCCCTGCAGGATTATTGGGCCAATCCATTTGGAACACATCTGACACACGAAGCAGCAAAAAAAGTATATGGCTGGCTGGGAGTGGAAGACCATATTGCTATGCACTGGAGAACAGGAGGACATGCCCAGGGGGTTAGCGATTGGATGGCTCTGTTCGATTTTTCGGATAAGTATTTCTTTAATAAAAAGGTAGAAAGCAGATTCGATATTAACCCATATCCGACCATAAAAGTACCTGTATTTTGGGATACTCCTGATAATAACTGATATGTTCATAATACGATATTAAGTATGATTGTCTATTTTTAGCAGGATTTTGAATATTTCAATCTGTTTAAGTATTAATGGAGTATTCAACTAAATTAAGACGGGTTTATAAATCAAACACATGAAATCACCAATACGTATCATCTCGCTGGCCGCAATTCTTTTGGGAATATTTTATCCATCGTGCAAGCCACCGGAACCGAAAAAAAAAGTCATTACCTACATTAATTCTTTTCATCGCGGTCACCCCTCAAGCGATGACATTATGGATGGAATACTTGAGAATTTTCCGGCCGATAGCTTTGAGATAGATACCTATTTCATGGACACGAAGAGAAATCCTTTGAAAGAATTTATTGAGCACAGAGCAGCTGCCTTATTCGATACTATTATGGCGAATAATCCGGATATTCTGTTAATATCCGATGACAATGCCATTAAATACCTGGTGAAGCCACATCTACAAGACCTCACCATGCCAGTGGTTTTTTGTGGGATAAATTGGACCGATAAGGAATACGACCTCCCACCGGAAAAGGTCACAGGGATGCTTGAAATACTTCCTGTGGCGGATATGTTGCTCACCCTAAGGCCCTATTATCCATCCATGGACAAATTGCTTTTCTTATCAGAAAATACAACTACATCGCGCAAAGAAAAACAATTGCTCGATACCTTGTTCCATCGAGTCGGGGTTTCTCCCACACACGAACTGGTGGATGATTTTGAAGAGTGGAAGGTCGTATTTAAAGAAGCGAATCAAATCTATGATATTATTTACCTTCCGACTCATGGAGCTATAAAGGGCTGGGATCATGATGAAGCGGTACGTTTTATCGATCAGAATATACACGTACCGGTGATTACTACTGAAGACTTTATGATGCCCTATGTGGTTTTTGGCATTACAAAAGTAGCCAAGGAACAAGGCATTTGGGTGGCTGTTACGGCAAAAAAAATATTGAAGGGGAGTCAGCCAATAGATTTTCCAGTGACAAGGAATCGGCAATCGACTTCATGGATAAACAGTCGCTTAGCCGAAAAGATTGGGTTCACACCCGACAGCATATTGCTGAGCAAATCGAGAATGGTGAAAGAATAGGCTTAGTAAAAGCAACGTTTTCGCGAATTTGTGGCATGTGATGGATTATTTAAGACCTGCTTATAATCTAATTGGATGATAGAAATGCTTCTGTTTTGCTAGCTCTTCCAGATGTTCCGTAGGGCATCAGGAAGCCATGATAAACAGGATTCCCGCCTGTCCGGCGAGGCAGGTGCAATCCTGTACAAAGCACTATAACTGCTTATACAATGATTGAAAAAGACCGGGACCCTGAGTTATCATTTGGTTCGACATGCGCTGCGCTAACATGTCGAACAGCATGTGGATCATCAGGGCAAGATTGTCCTGCTTTGCCACGTACGTTTAAAAAATTATGTGTAGATTCGATACGAGTTTGATTTTTTTTCACACCCTACTCCTTGATTTTTAGCAATGTATTGAGCGGGGAGAAGAAAATCAGCATAATAAGGAACTGTACCTTGGATAAAATGAATGACTGGCATAAAAGAAGTGTATATACACCTAAAGTTGCATATACTGGATTGTTGTGTGCAATTACCACTAAGATGAAAATTAGAGCTCTATATAAATAAAAAACATGAAAGAAATTGAAGCTGATATACGCTTACAACCCTTAAACTTACCCATTAGATTTGAAACTTTAGAACGAGAAATTGAAGACTTAGG
>JAUUZS010000351.1 GCA_030589835.1 Cyclobacteriaceae bacterium | reverse complement strand
ATAACACGTATTCTAAAACTGATTTGGGAATTGAATACACTCCCATAAACCAAACATTAATAGAACATGTTGAGCAGTTGGATCGTGATGGGCTGATATAAGCTAATTATTATGAAACTAATCGTTTACCTATCCGGAGAAATCCATAGCAATTGGAGAGAAGAAATCATTACCGGATGCGAAGCCAGCAATCTGCCAATTGAGTTTTTAACTCCAGTAACAGTCCATGAGGCCAGCGACGATGTTGGCGCTACTATTCTAGGATCGGAACAGGAAAAATTCTGGCATGATCACAAGGCCGCCAAAATAAATTCCATGCGCACAAAAACCGGAATTCAGAAAGCAGATATAGTCATTATAAAATTCGGTGAAAAATACCGACAGTGGAATGCTGCATTTGATACAGGCCAAGCCGCCGCTCTGGGAAAACCATATATCGTCATCCATCCGGATGAGTTTACGCATGCCCTTAAAGAGGTTGATGCCCAGGCTATGGCTGTCGCCAAAAATTCCTCACAGGTAGTAGAGATTCTAAATTACACCACAACTCAACAATAGAAAACATGAATAGAATCGAAATTCTCAATAAAATTCTTGAAGGTGGTATTATTGCCATTCTGAGATTGAAAGACCCAAAAAAAATTACTCCTGCAGCAAAATCAATTCTAGAGGGCGGCATTCATACCATTGAAGTAACGATGAATACGCCCAATGCCCTGGAGTGCATTGCTGACTTAACAAAAATTGACGGAATTATTCCTGGTGTAGGCACCGTTACAGATGCTGAAATGGCACAAAAAGCCATTGAAGCCGGTGCAGAATTTGTAGTCACTCCCATTACAAAAAAGGAAATTATAGAAACATGTCATGCCTTGGAGAAACCGGTATTTTCAGGAGCGTTTACTCCGGGAGAGATCTTCCAGGCCAACGAGTGGGGAGCAGATGTGATCAAAGTATTTCCTGCAGAAGTGCTGGGAATGAAATACATAAAAGCGGTTTTGGCTCCTTTCCCACACATCAAACTCATGCCCACAGGGGGAGTCACTCCCGACAATATCGACAAATGGTTTGACATGGGCTCGGTATGCGTGGGAGTTGGCGGTAGTTTTACCAATGCAGAAATAATCAGCAACGAGGAATGGGGAAGACTTAGTAAAATTGCCAGAGAGTTTTCCAGTAATATTGTACATTACAAAGAGAATAGATAAAGTTAACTTTTTATTCGCTCATAAAGACTTTTTTTTAGGCTCAAATCATATTGCACAGATGAGTAAACCAATTCCTGAAATATCGTCCGGCAGCTTGCTGGGTCATATGAAAACCTACGTCAAAGATCCGTTGGCATTTCTTCAAAAACATCAGGCAATTCATGGAGATATATTTACGTTTCGGGTAGCCAACCGAAGGCTTATTTTCGTCAATCATCCCGATTATATCCAACGAATTCTACAGGAAAATCATCGAAATTATAAAAAGAGTGCCGCTTACAGGAAATTGGCCTTGCTACTTGGCGATGGCATTTTTACCAGCGATGGAGATTACTGGCGATCTCAACGACGTACCATTCAGCCTGCTTTTCATAGAGACCAGATCAAAACATATGCGCAGGAAATGCATGATTTTTCAATGCATTTAGTGGATCGATGGAAAATGAAGCAAGAGATAGAACTCGCTACTGAAATGACCCGGGTGACACTTCAGATCATTTCAAAAACAATGCTGGGCGTTGACCTGGACAAAGAGGGCAAGACTGTCGAGCAGCATTTGCCCTTTGTATTAAAATTTATGGTGAACCGCATCACCTCTCCCCTCGCTGCACCCATCTGGATACCAACAAAAGACAATCGAAAATTTAAATCTACGGTTAAAATATTGGATAAAATGATTCATGAAATTATTCAGTATAAAAAGGAAAATTTAAACCTGGATCTTCTGAGCCAACTGATTTCTTTAAAAAATGAAGAAACAGGAGAGGGACTTTCAGACCTGCAATTACGCGATGAGGTAATGACACTTTTCCTTGCCGGGCACGAGACTACCGCTATGGCCATGACATGGATATTGAATTATATATTAAGAGACTCCTCTTTAAGAAACAAATTGATCCATGAGCTAAAAAGCATCAATAATCCATGGGATGCTACTGAAAACTATTTTATTCAAAATGTGATCAATGAAGCTTTGCGCATGTTCGCTCCTGTCTGGATACTTGCAAGAGAGGCAGATGGTGAAGACCACTTTGGAGAATACGCTATTCATAAAGGAGATAGAATAATTTTTAGCCCTTTTATGGTGCATCATCATCCTGGATTTTGGGAAACTCCAAAACAATTTGCACCTGAACGATTTGATAAAGAACTTTCACATAAATATGCCTTTTTTCCATTTGGCGGAGGCCCAAGGGTGTGCATCGGTCAATACTTTGCAGTCATGGAAATTACCATACTACTTGTCAATATTTTGAAGCATTTCCCGGATATGCACTTAAAAACCATGGAACCTGTAGGCTATGATTATTCGATCACGTTGAGGCCGGATAGGGAGATTTTAGTAAAGCTTAAAACTTAGCTTTGTCAAAGTTTAGAACTTTGACAAAGTTCCAAGTTTTAAGTTATTCCTTCACCACATCAGGAATTCTTGACTTAGGCATCACTACTTCATGTGGGCCAATCACCACACCCTCTCCTATTTCCACATCACCCATCACAGTCGCTTTGATGCCTATTGTAGCCCCTGCCTTTATTTTCACTGGCTCAAGAACCAAAAATCCTTTGGATGCATAATGCGCAAAAATAGTGGCAGAGCCTCCAATCGTAACTCTATCACCAATTTCAATCAGGGCTGCATCTGATATGTTTGTCGTGTTGATGTGGGAATGCTTACCAATCTTCATTCCCATCATTTTATAAAATAACATATTCAATGGAGAAGGTGTAAAAAACTCCAGGAATGTGTATCTCACTACATAAATATATGTATTGTGAAAATACCAAGGAATAGTAGCTAATGAGAAGTAACTCCCCCGAAAAGGTTTCACTCTAAACGGCATCAGGAAGTTGAATAATGGGATGACAAAAATCATTGAACAGCCATATAAAAAGTATCCAAATACTATTGAAAAACCAATGGAAAGATAATGAAAAAACTGAGGCCATTGTGCAGTAGAATCAAGCGCAAAGTTGTAGAAATATACTCCGGGAGTGACCGATATTCCCATGGCTAGCATAACCAAAAAATACAGTGTGGCAAGTGTTATCATAAAACTAACCATACGAAATCGTCGGATCGTAGATTCAAGAAAACCTCCTAATCCGGTTTTTTCAGATTCAGCAGCATAGACGTCATCACGCTTTTGCTCGACAGATTTTTTTGTCTTTTCCATAAAAAGTCGGGTAGATTATAATCCTAAATATACAGCTACAAAATTAAAAATATACTAATTGAGAAATTCATCAGGGAGGTTAACAGGTTTCATGTTCCTAATTTTATATACATGATTTTACATTGCTTACTCCCAACAAGTCTCTTGAGATGATTGTGATTTGCGCTTATGGCATATTTAAAATTATGAAATACAAAAAATTATTAAGTCTCAAATTCAATGGGAAATGGGAGAAAGTGAAAAATCATAACCTAATTCTGAAGCCAGAAACTTTCTATTTCCTCTAAGGACTTCCCTTTCGTTTCTGGTAGTCTTTTCAAAATGAAGGGCACAGGAATGCAGCATAATGCAAATACAAAAAAGGTTCCTGCGGGCGTCAATGTATCTAACATCCACGGAACAATTTGACCGATAATCGTTGCACCAACCCAAAGTGATAGTGTAGCAACTGACATGGCCCGTCCACGGATTTTGGTGGGATATATCTCGGATAACAAGGTCCAAATCACAGGACCGTAACCAATGGCATAAGAGGCAATGAAAGCGACGATGAATATCAATAAGAAAATACTTTGCGTATATCCGGCTAGAAATAAAACACCAACAGCAACTAATGAAACAAACATACTGGCCACACCACCACGCATCAATTTTTTCCGGCCAAAAGTGTCAATTTTCCATATCGCAAACAGAGTAGCCGTCACATTTACAAACCCGATTATCACTTGTCCACCTAATGCATCACTTAATTTTAATCCGGCTTCTTCCATGATTTTTGGGCCATAGTAAATGATTGCATTTATCCCGGTAAACTGAGATAAGACCGCCAAAAGGATTCCAATCCATACCACCGTTCTAATCCCTTTATGAGTCAATACCAACCAAGAACCTTTTTCTTCTTTTTCAAGAGCGTTGCTAATTGATTGGAGTTCTATTTCTGCTGACCGTTGACCGTTGATCCTGGACAACACGCCAAGCGCTGCATCTTTTTTATTTTTGGCAGCAAACCATCTCGGACTCTCAGGTACTAACAGCATAGCCAGAAAAAATAATACGGCAGGAATAGCCTCGCTTCCAAACATGCCTCTCCAAACCTCTTTGACCAAAACGAGGTCTATTAAGCTGCCTTCTGAGGAGCTAATTGATTCACTTAATCCCAGCATAAAAGCATTAGCGAAATAAGCACATAAAATCCCCACTGTGATGGCGAATTGATAAAGCACCACCATTCTTCCACGTATATTTGCCGGTGATATCTCAGATAAATACAGTGGCGAAACCATAGAGGCAACCCCTACTCCCACTCCCCCAATCAATCGGTAAATAATCAATTCAGTATGGGATCCACACAGCGCGCAGCCAATTGCAGAAACAGAAAATAATATCCCGGAAACAATGAGTGCCTTTTTTCGACCAAAGCGGTCACTCAATTCTCCGGCAAAGGAAACACCAATAATGCATCCGACTAGCGCTGAACTCACAAACCAGCCTTCCATGATAGTATCCAATTGATATTTGGAACTTACCATGCCAATAGTACCAGAAATTACTGCTGTATCATAACCAAATAAAAATCCACCCAAAGCGGCTATAATTCCAATAAAAAATAAATACCCCTTATTGAATTCCTTTGTGTCATTCATCATAATAGTCTAAAAAAAGTTAAACCCGGGTTATGTATTAGAACTTCGTCATGAGTGCTGAAAGTACAATAAAACAGGCACTTATGGAAACGAAGCATAGCACCGCTATGGTGAGTTGAGATAAGTGAGTGTAACGATCTGTTTTGCAGTAGTTTCAGTACGGAATAGATTTTCTAATGCATATTTCGGGTTAAAGGTGAATTAAACGATTTTCTCTTTGGTTTCCCCTT
>JAUUZS010000030.1 GCA_030589835.1 Cyclobacteriaceae bacterium | reverse complement strand
GGCATACCGCGGCCGCCGGAGATGGCGATCTTCTCGCCCGGCGCCAGTAATTTCACTTTGTCGTTGGATCCATAATCAAAGGAACCATCCACATAACGATTCTCTAATGACACCAGGTGAACAGTTGAATTGGCATTTTCTCGCGGTAAGCGATTACATAATAAAGTCGATCTTTCCGCACCAATTACTTCACTCTCCGAAGCGCCGTCTTGAGTGGTCAACATTGAATTGAGGCGAATATGTGACAAATACTCCAGTTCGTTTTGAGATGGAATGACAGACGCCAAAAATGTCGCATCCACTTCAATTACTTTAATGGAGTCTTCATCCTTTTGACCGTATTCCAGATCAGTGATGTTTAAGGCTTCTTTTATCCCTTCGGCGCCAATTGTGGTGACTTGAATTTCCGGTGCTTCCTTTTCATCAAAAAGTAACAATGCCAACCATGAGGCATTCGAGTCCATATTTGAATCATCCGGAAAACGTTCCCACGGCATAGTACTTCTATTCAAAACCATATGGGGAACAACGGTCCCGTATTCGCCGAAACTTCCCTTTGGCGGATACACCGAATAAATGTCCGTTGGTAGTAAATCAAAACGATTTCCAGCTACACTAAAGTCCTGACTCTTTTTTAAACTAAGGTCAATGCCTTTAGATGGGATCTCCACTACTTGCTCCATCTTGATGGAGTAATCTCCGGAAGGTACTCCCGGTTTATGGAACTGGACAAATTCCAGCATTTCTTCAGTTTGTGCAGCCTTATCGTTATTATTTGTGTCACTCATCTGCTATCTTTTTTAAGCTGTTTCCAATTCAGTTTCGTCCGCAACTATTTCTCTTAGCGGCGCATTCAAAAAGCAATCTTCATCCAAACCATCCACATCAAAATCATCATTCGAAAATCCAAATTGCTCCATTAAATTTTGCACCGTCTCATTCGTTGTTGGATCTGTAAAATCCGGTAATTCTTCGTTTGCTTCTAATTCCGCAACTGGCTCATCCGGAAACTCAAACTTTTCTTCATTCAAGGTGATGTCCAGGGATAATACATCTTTGTAAATGGCCTTGGTATTTCCAGGGTCGGGTGATTTGGCTGGAGTAATGGTAAAACCTGTTAATACATTATCAACGGTTCCTTCCGTTTCGGAAACACTCACATTGCCGGCGCTGCCACTCGCTTCTTGCCAAAGCGCCTTGGGAATGTTTTTATAAACAGGTGTAAATTTAAAGAGGGAGGCCGTATTACTGGAATCACCCTTGGCCATTCCGTCATCAAAAATTTCAATCTTCTGGTAAGAGACGATGTCGTTGTTTACCAACCCCATGGAGTCAATTCCAAAGTCATTGCCACCTGCAATTATTTCGGTAATTAATTCATCACTATCTTCTGAATCAGATTTGATTTCACCATGGTTAATTGGGAAAATTGAATCCGTTGATATTTGAATGTCTTTTGGATTAATCACCCATATACTTCTTTTGTCTTTATCGGTTCCATCTACTCCGTCTACATTATCTACTTCTTCAGTTTTTAGCAATCCATTATTTACAAAAACGCCGGGGTTGACATCTGGGAGAAAGGAAGATTGAAATTCACTCCATGAAATATAGGTTCTATCCGGATCATCATCTGATCCGAAGGAAATGCTTACGGTAAAAATGTCGAGATCTAATCTCGCTGTGCCTGCAAATTCAGGTCCCCAGAAATGTACGTCGGCACCAATGTCAACTGAAACGGTGATGTCGAACAAGCCACAATCTTCTTTGTATTCTACACCAAAGTTGACGTGAAATTGAGCATCGTAATAAAAAGGCTGCCAACAAATTAAGAAATCGGCACTCATATTAAACCAGGCCTTTAAACTGCCATCTTTATAAGTAGCATCCAGTAAGCCACCTGCCATACACATGGTTGGTGTCATGGCATAGTACATCTCTCCTTTTATGGTTACAGTGCTGCTCACCGTCCAATTGAGTCCAAGTCGCGGAACGGTTGGATAATGATCGGGCACCGAAAAATCGGGATGGTAACCGCCCATGGTCTGTACAAAGTCGCCGGCATGATCGCCGTCGAACCAGGAGTAAAAAGCATACCCTCCGGTAAGTACACAGTCCTTAGAAATAATGTACGACCCTTCTAATAATTGTGCCTTAACACCTAAAAACCCTTCCGAAGGAATTAAAGACGCTTGAAAAGCCATTCTTATTTGTGCAATTATCGGAACCTTGCTCGCAGCATCTTGCGGCGGAAATACAAGGGTTGATACACCAAGTATGTCCAATCTAAAATCTTCTGTTTCGCCAAATGAGGCAATCATCAATGCGAAGGAATCGATGAGTTTAAATGAATTGAATTTAACACCAACGGCCAACCAGTAATCTCCATCCGATGGTTCGATGTAATCATCGAGGTCGGTTAAAATAGCTGTTAAACTTTGTGCGTTATTCGCCTGTGTAGCCGAAGGTTCAATGGCCATTTCCACCAAAGGGAAATTCTCCACCTCAGTAACCTCAGGAATGATTACCCTTCTATTGTATCCGAAACCTACGGCCAGTCCTTCAACAAAAAAGAATGCCGGTCCGCCAATTGTTCCTTCATACAAGGCAAAGAGAAACATCGAAGGTGCATTGTTAATGGTCGTATATGACCCGAGGGCAGACAGCGTGAACGACTCAGCTTTAAGTACGGCGGTTCCACTGTAAACCGGCACGCCGGTATCTGATTCCGTTGCTAAAAAGGCGCCACTAATTTCTACCGGATCACATTTATAACCAATGCCCATTCCATCAATAGTAAAGTCCGGAACACCAATTTTCCCATCAAGCAATTCAGGTAAATTGAAACTCATCCCCAAGCCTTCGAGGCTCACCGTTAATCCGGAAAGGCTCACACTACCACTAAATAATAAGGTGATTATTTCTTCGACATACGAAAATCCAATGGCTTCTATTCTCAAGGGGCCAATGTCTTTTTTTAATTCTATCCAGGTAACATCTGTTTCGCTTGTGCTTTCATCTTCTGTAGTTGAAACACTCCCGGTAGCTATCGGGACTGAAGATTCGGTCGAAACAGACTCCGTTGAAGTCGACGCCTCACTTTCCGATCCGGTAACGAGTACTAAGGAAAATGGATTATCAAAAGTGGCGTAGTCCAATTCGCCCATCATATTGAGCCCTTTTCCAAAATCTTTATTGGAGTCGGTGACTGACAATTTATTGACACCGTCTACTTCTGTAATTTCAGGAAACCTAAATGTCCCCAACTTCGAAGCATAAACAAAACCCAAATTGAGTAGGCCGACATCCTTCATTTGTTCACCGACCAATGGCAGTCCACCTAAGTCGGTTAAGCTGGTTAGCAAACCAAAGGCATAATGCCCATTTGTGCCCGATTTATATTGAAAGAACACATTGACATCTTGTCCATTCACTTCTGAAACTGCCAGAAAATTAGTTTCCTTTTCTGCTCCATCATAAGCCACGTAAATATCTTCGATGGTAATATTCGGAATTAAGTAACCCAGAGAATCTTCAAAATCCGGGAAGACCTCTTGCAGTAGATCCGTGAGCAAGTCGGTAATGTGCAAATCGACATTACTCGCTCCTCCATTGAAGGTAGCTTCCGTTACTTTATCGTCATCAGAAACACTTTGACTCAATTCCGCTTCTAAATATATGTTGAGGTCGCCTACCGGAAATACTAAGCTAAATTCGGCATTGTAGCTGGTTCCACTTTTTACAAAGTCCACCTTAAAGTCGATGACTTCTTCAGGTTCATCTACATCCAGGATGTACGAAAAACTACCGGCAAAGGCCACCTCAGAACCGGAGATGTCGATGTCTAAAAACAAATCTACTTCAGTATCTTCAAAGGCATATTTTCCGCTTCCGCCAAAGTGAAAGGTCGATGATCCCGTGTTAAACGAGAGGTCGAGGCTGGTGAGGAAAAAGTTGTTCAGCTCGTCTGGAACATCGCTGAATCCAAAAGCCGACCCTAGATCAGATAAAGAGACTTCACCAACCAATGCTGCCGAAAAATTCCAACCGCTCGAACTGTAAAGGGCCCCTATTTCAAATGCCAGGTTATCATAATTGAATTCGGCAGAAATGTTAAAATTGAAATCGCTGCTAAAACCGTCGACCGCCAATTGAATACTATTGAGTTTAAAACCTAGATCGGGATTGGGATCCCATTCCGATTCACTTGCAATAGTGGCATGAACGGCTATATAATTGGTGTTGTAATTAAATGCTCCGGACAATTCGGTGATGGCCAAATCACTAACAGAATCCTCACCTAAATCAATGAATGCGGATATCAATGAATCAAATGTAATTGGATACTCCGGATTCAGTCCTAAATAAAAATCTCCGGAAGGGTAATTGCCAGAACAGATTAAATGGATGCCACTGTCTCCACCAATAAGGGCCAGAGCCTCAAAACTGGCCATGGTGGTATTTAATGTGCCGGGATGATAAATTTCAATGGCAAAATTGAGTTCATCCAATGAGAATATATTTTCTACAATTTGCCAATCGAATAGTGTGACCTCAAAACCAATTTTTTTCAGGGTGGCATTTTCTTTTGAAATGGTAAATTCAGCTTCAATGTCTATTTCTTCCGGAAAGCTTAATCCCGCCGGAAAGTTGGAATCGTCAAATCCAATATCGGCGAGTTGACAGCCCACGCTAAAAACAATGTCGTCATTATCCAATGGCCAATGGCCGGAAATGTTTAATTGATTGTCGCCAGCAAATTTGATCAAGCCAATGAGACCAATGTAGCGATCGGCACTAACAGTTTCCGTTTCAGAATAATTGGCTTCTTCGCTTAGCAATAAAGGTGCGGATATCTCAGCGGTAAGACTAATTCCCTCAACGACGGCATCATCGCCATCTCCAAAGGGATAATTTATTTCCAACAGTGGCAATTGCAAACTCAAAAAAGCCTCTATGCCATCAAAATAGACACAACCTTGAACGTCCATTGTGCCTTCCAGGAAACTCCAGGCATCACCAGCAGGAAGAATGTCGTCAAAAGGCATTTCAGCTAAATTTCCGAAATGATAAAATCCTCCCTGCCAGGTCGTTGCTTCTGAGAGTCCTTCATCTCCAACTGAAATATCTGATAAGGTTTCAACAACTTCTTCGCCCGTTTTATCACTAAATAAAAACGCACTTATCTGTTGCTGAAAATCGTTTTTGAGATTTACCTCCTGGCTTTCATCGGCGCAGGCATAATACACATACAACCACTTGATGTCGGCTATTTCCGTTTCCAATAAATTGGGTGCTGACAAGGTAGTTATGTCGAAAATGCCGTAAGTATCGAACGGAATCATTTGAGGAAAAAATCCTGCAAAGTTTTGAGTGGGTGGCTGAGCGGTAATGGCAAAGGTAAAATCGTTCTCTGTTTTTTGAACGATGTAAACGGTAATGTCACAAGTGCTATTTAATATATTGGCAGCCGACAAAGCCAATGAATAAGTTTCGTCGGTGATTTGCTCAAATTCGGCTTCCAATAAATTATCGGGCCAGCCACCCAAATAAGACAGTAAATGAATTTCCAGATCGGCAAAGGAATCGCCCAGGATTGCATTTAGTTTGTTTTCAGCCATATATTAAATGGTGGTTATTTCCATGCCCAGCCTTCGTGAGCTTGGATGTTGGTGGTTATTAAATATCTTTTCTTCTACCTTCAATTATCTCTAAGTCTATCAAGTTCTCGATTCGGTCACAATTGTTTCAATAGCCGTTCTCTTCTCATATGATAATTTATCAGGTTCAAAGGCCAGTTCCAGCATGGCATCTCTCAACTCTGTAAAATAAGTTGCATCACCGGCAACCTGATCATCTACCTTTACAATTTCTTTCACCTTCGATATATAATCGGCAGTAGGTTCCCAATTATTCATATGTACTTTGATGTCTTCGAACTCCTCTAGTTTATCGGCCTTACCAGCATCTGATTCATATTTACTATTGAATGTCGTCTTTTCTGAATTAGTAAGGGTGCAATACAAGATGTGCATGATCCAATCTGAATGCATCATTACCCGATAGTTAGCAATTTGGGTTTCTTGAATAAGTGTTACCAACTCCTCAATGTTATAAATTAACCCACCTGTTGATTGAACATCATCTCTATCTTTGGTCGCTTTAATTTGATTGACATATTCAAAATTATTGAGTGCTTTGGTTGTAATTTTTTCAGGAAAAAAGATAGCTACGGGAAATTCAATTTCCATAATTCCTGGCCGACCACCTTCATCGCTATGAAAACATTGATTACCAGTTGCATCCATCGAACTTAGTTTTGTAAAAAATGACATGGCCAGGTTATTTAAGGTACCAGCCACCAAATGCCCTAAGCTATTGATGTTTCCAAAATCAGCACTTTCGGCAATCTTAGTTGACCAACCGTTATTGCCCAATTCGGTGTATCCGGGAATAAATTCTACACCAAAATTACCTTCGCTGCCAATAAAGAGATTGAATATTTTACCACCTAAACGCATTCTTTTGCCTATAATGTATTCCGACTCCCTGATCAACTCGTCATGTGAAACATCCATGTGGGGCCACATGGCAAATAAATCGTAATCGCCGGAAACAGCATTTTTATAATAATCCGGATTCGAAACATTTGCAGAACTTTCCTTGTCAAATGGTGGAAAAGGATTCATGATGCCATTCATTGCATAGAATGTAGTAGCCGGTGTTGCGAAATTATTGGTGGAGGCACTTGAGAATTCACCGTTGTTAATCCCAGTTGGCGCATCTGTTACATCTGAAAAGGTAAAGGTCTTTGTACAGGTGGAAGCATAAGCACTTGTTACGCTTGCCTTAACCCATGAAGACGTCGTGCCGCTAACGGCAGTTTCATCAGCAGAATCTTCTTTATTTCGACACTTAATTCCTCCGTGATAAAGTTTCCATAAATCTGAAGTGTCTTCTTGTACCATTAAAAATTCCGCTGCAACGGTTGGCTCTTCTTTCGCCCAATCTGTAGCTACTCCATAAATTTTATCTGATCCAACCTTGACTGCATCCAAAACACCCTTCATCTCTTTTACCGACGCCAGGGCCTCATCTTGATTGGTAGAGAATTTTCTTTTTAGTTGAACAAAAGGAGAATCCTCAACTAGCTTATTTTCACCTGACCAATCTCCACTCGTTTTTTCAGTTTCACTTATTTCTTTTAGAGCTTTTCTTAATTCAGCCTCATTTTCTTTTCTTTCTTCATCTGTATCAGATTTGGCTATTAAATCTTCCCATATAACAATGGTGCCCTTATCCAACGAAAATGATTCAATTCTAGAAAGGTAGTAAGCCGTTTTTTCTGCATTCGCGTTAATCTTACTTGTTCCCTTTTTGTTGAGATATGGCAGTTGACAAATAAAACCTGCCATTGGCCCCCAGTTGCAGGATTTTGCCTTTATATGATAGCCTTTTAAATCATGTCCGTTGTCAATTAAATCTGTGCCAACACCACCGGGCACTCGACTGCTCACTACGGTTTTGGTATTTTTTGCCGTTTGAAGAAAGGCATAAATCATATAATGGGGAAACCCTTCTAGCCCCAAATTGGAAATTCCTAGAAGCGGAATTCCGGAATCATCTAAGATGGCTGATAAGTCGTCAAATATCTGTTGTTGTAAATCATCGGTTGGCATAAAAGATCAAATAATTGGGTTGGTTGTAATTACAATTCGAATCATTATTCTGGATCAGAGTAAGTGATTCAAATTTGTCGGTATCGATGTGCAAACTAATATTATTAATCCTTTCAATTGTCGGCTTCATTACAAATCACAGATAAAATAAAAAGATATATATGAGCTAAGGACTCTAACTAGAGTCTATTTATAATGTCCGATCTCTGAATTACGCTTGTTTCTGAAAAACTTATCCAGATAGCCATCGGGACTCCATTTTTCAGAAACTGTGCAAGCCTTGATTGCTGACTTTTTGAACCAGACACCGAGTTTATTGACAGGGACAAACTAAGGTTGGTTTGCAATATTGTGTTCAATAAATGAATCATTCTGACTATTCAACCCATGCTGTTTAGATCCTGGAAGACTTCAATCTATAAATCAATTGCAGTTCCTCCTACAACGAGTAAAATTCCTGGCTTAGTAAGCGACAGGTATCATCCAGCCAGCTTGAATGCTTTTTGCCATTTTTAGTGATATAAGTAATTCACTCCGTTTTTAATTTGCAGCGACCATGTCGTTAGTCAAGTGATCAATTCGCACCTCCCTTTGCCAAAACATCCGTTTAATCTTTTGCCAATAAATGCAGGAATATTAGAACTTAGGAACCGTAAAGAAATAACTTACCCATTTTGATCATTATTTTTTCTTTCTACTTCGTTAAAATTTTCGACCATAGCGTTGCTATGCTCTCAAATTTTGCCTTGGATAAAGAAAAAATAATTGAACAAAAATTTGCGCAACTTATTTCTTTACAGTTCCTTAGCCCTTAACTTGCCTACAACAACAATATTTACTTTTAAATCCCAATATTCATGAAAAGAATCTACATTTTTTTATTGACCCTTGTTTCAGTGGCCTACCTGATCGGATGCAATCCAAAGACAGAGAAAAAAGAAATTGCCGAAGGAAAAGAAACGACCGAAAATCCTACCATCAAGAAAATAGCAGAACTCAAAAAAGCAGGTTATGAAATCATCGATTATCACGCGCACCTCAAAGGTGGCCTGACCATGGAGGAATTGCTGGAACATTCGAAGCAAACGGGCATCGATTACGGTGTGGCTTTTAACGCTGGCCTCGGGTTCCCGATTACGGATGATGCTACCCTGCTGGCAAACTACGAGACCTACAAAGATTATCCCGTCTATATGGCCATGCAGGCAGAGGGCAGGGAATGGGTCGATATATTTTCTAAAGAAAACATCGCCACCTTCGACTATGTGTTTACCGATGCCATGACCTGGACCGACAACAAAGGAAGAAGAATGCGCCTGTGGATGAATGATGAGGTATTTGTTGATGACAAAGAGGATTTTATGGATCAGCTGGTGAGCAAAATTGTAGGCGTTATGGAAAATGAACCTATTGACATGTATGTGAATTCTACTTTTCTGCCGGAGATCATCGCTAATGAATACGATGCGCTATGGACCGAAGTACGTATGGATAAGGTGATCAGTGCGGCCGTGGCCAATGGTGTGGCAATTGAAATCAATACCCGCTATAAACTGCCTTCAGCTACCTTTATCAAAAGAGCCAAAGCTGCCGGGGCAACGTTCAGTATGGGGACAAATAATGTGACAAAGGAGTTGGGCACGCTGGATTATGCCATTGAGATGATAGAAGTGTGCGGCCTGGAACCCGATGACTTTTTTAAGACGAAGAAGAAGTAAAAGGACATGGGGCATGAAAATGACATTATAAGGCGGGAATACCATTAAATGGAATAAAATCGTACCCAAAAGTGATTACACATTTTGATCAGTCAGCTTACCTGGGGTAGGTCAACCGGCCTAAAATACGGTGATCAATCTTCAGATTTAAAAGCAACCAATTGGAGAAATAAATTTCATTTGATTTCCGCTTTGGTGATTGCCTCCTATTGGATGCTTTTTTTGAGAGAAATACTATACAAAAAAATTAAGGTTGCCACTTCCTCTGGTGACATGTAGCAATTCCGGGTTACTTTGCTTGAATAAACTACAGACTGTATGCAAATACCAGAGGATAAAAATATCCTGAGTTAGTAATAAAATACCTAATTTTGCAGGCTATGAAAAAAGTGGCCTTCCATACCTTAGGGTGCAAACTTAATTTTTCTGAGACCTCCTCCATTATTAGGATGTTTCAGCAACATGGGTTTCAGAAAGTAGAGCTCAACGATTCTCCGGATATTGTTGTGATCAATACCTGTTCTGTTACCGATAATGCTGACAAAAAGTGTAGGCATGCTGTAAAAGATGCAAAGAAGGCCAGTGAAGATCCATTTATTATCGTCATAGGATGTTACGCCCAGCTAAAGCCAAAAGAGATTGCCGGAATTCCCGGTGTAGATGCCGTACTTGGGGCTTCCGAAAAATTCAGGCTTCTGGAATTATTGGATGGATTTGAGAAACATCCCAAAACGGTGATATATGCACAGGATATTGCGGAAGCCACTACCTTCAACAATGCCTACTCCCTCAATGACCGGACAAGAACATTTCTGAAAGTACAAGATGGCTGTGATTATTCATGTTCTTTTTGCACCATACCGATGGCCAGGGGGATTAGCCGGAGCGATACCATCACGAATGTACTGGATTCTGCACGGGCCATAGCTCAAAAAGAAGTAAAAGAAATTGTGCTCACTGGCGTAAATACAGGTGATTTCGGGATCAGAAATGGGATAAGAGAAGAAAAATTTATCGACCTTATCAAAGAACTGGATCATATTCATGGAATAGACCGAATACGAATCTCGTCTATAGAGCCAAATTTGCTAACTCAAGAAATCATCGAATTTGTTGGTGAATCTAACAAATTTGCGCATCATTTTCATATTCCATTGCAATCCGGAAGCAATAAGATCCTTAAATCCATGAAGCGGCGCTATCTGCGGGAGTTGTATGTCGATCGGGTTGATATGATCAAACAAACCATGCCGGACTGCTGCATAGGGGTGGATGTCATTGTTGGTTTTCCCGGAGAAACAGAAGAGGATTTTCTGGAGACATACACCTTCCTGAATGAATTGGATATATCATATCTTCATGTATTCAGCTACTCAGAACGATCAGGGACGCAGGCCATAGAAATGAAACCGGCTGTTTCACCAAAAGAACGTAGCAGAAGGTCCAAAATGCTCCGGTCACTATCCGAAAAAAAAAGGAGGTATTTCTATCAGCAATACGAAGGAAAATCTATGGAAGTATTGTTTGAAAAAGATATTGAAGGCGGAAAAATCCATGGATTTACAGATAACTACATCCGTGTGGCGGTTGATTACGCTCCCGAATACATCAATCAACTAAAAAAAGTGTATCTGTCAGAAGTTGGAGCAAATGGGATCATGAAAGGTGAGTTGGTAAATAAAACCGTTGTTGCCAACTGATTATTTCTTTACAAATTTTTCTTCTCGATTGTCGATATAGAGAAAGTATAACCCTGACTTTAAGGTGTTTAGTGCTATTTCTTTGCCCACACCTTTGCTCAGCTCATTACCATAAGTATCAACAATCGAATAGTCTGACGCTCTCGAAAGCATTATTTTATCAACGACCAAAGTAGGATAAAAGCTAATTGGCTCCACATCATTGAAATAATCAAATACCCTGCTAAAAAATATTTTTCCATTATTCTGCACGTACTTGATTCTGTACTTATTGTCACCGGTATGATGCTTTGGCTTTAAATTGTAAAGATTATTTTCAAAAGATCCACCACCACTGACAATCTCGATATTCCCCCAACTCCGGTTGCGATAATGCTCTATAAAAAACTTGCCGTATGGCATTTCACCGACAGTAGACCAATGAATTGAAAGTCTGTCGGCAATAACATTTAAAAACTGAAATTTACTTTTACTCCTTATTACCTGGGGATTGATGACCTTAGGTAAACATCCTTCATAATGAATGATCTTAATAAAAACAGTCCCGCCGATATGCACATGGGACAGATTAATTTCAAAGGCTGAAGTTTTGGGGGATGAATTTATTAATTTTTCATTCAGGTACACCTCGGTAGTACAGAAATTAACCTTATCTTTTGAAAGTGGGTTTTGGATATACACATTTTTTCCCTGATATTCCCCGGCGACGGTGTATTCGGTGACTTGTGGGAACACCTGATGTAAAATAAAATATGTAATGAGAAAAATGCTGTATTTCAATCTGAATATTATTCTTTTTATTAGGCTCTTTTAGAACCCACAAATTTGTTTATTTCTTCATTAGGAAACAAAATTTTTTATATTCATTTAACAATCTATTAGCATAACGAAATAGTTACTCGATCTTTATAATCTTCTCGAGTTGATTCACATTTTTATTCATCATACTTAAAAAATCACCTGCTGCTATTGTATTACCACTCGGATTAAACACCGCAACTGCCACATTAAGACTGTCGAGTTTTATCTTTATTTCATTTGAAGGCTCATCTTCCCAAATCATTATTTGCTCCTGATCCCTATTGATTTTATCCATTAAATCTTGCCATTGAGCATCCGTTGGCATTTCATCTGGCTCCCAATGTTCATTAATTAAGTTCAAGCCATACGCCACCTCCATGTATTGATAAACAGGATGAGAAGCTATGAGCTGTCGGCGAGCAAGTTCCTTAGAAATCGTTTCCATTCTTTTATCCAGATCCTTTAAGCTTGCTTTTAAGCGATCAAAATTTTGCGCTAATTCATCTGAATGATTCGGAATTAGCTCGTTGAGCGCTTTGAAAATCGCTTCCGCTTGCCTGGAAGCAAGCTTAAAATCCAGCCAGGTGGTAAACGCTGTCCCCTTATGCGAGTGTTTTCCTTCATCCCCATGAATGTGCTCCACTCCATTGTCCAACTCAATCCATTGATTTTTGAATCCGATTGAAGTAACGACGATTTTGGAGGAAGGCAGGCTTACTTTTTCCATCCATTTTGCATATCCTGCTCCATTGGCTAAAATCAGGTCGGCATGTTGAAAATTAGTCACATGCTCTGCCGTCAGGTTCCAGTAGGCAGGATCGCCTTCAATATCAGGCATATATATGTCGGCACGATCTCCAGCTATGGCTTCCGCAAAGTAGTACAAAGGATAATTGACCACTGCAATCAAAGGATTTTCATTCTTTTGCAACTCCTGTTTTCCTTTTTCCGAATTGCATGAAATCACCAAGATTACAACCAACATAAGCGCTATTCTACCCATACTAAAAAATTAAATAATAAAATTATTGATAAAATATTCTACGAAAAATCCTGTCATTGAATATAATAATCCGGCAAATAATATACTACTCCCCAACAGGATAATGAGTTCTAATGAAATGATTTCTATGACTTTTAGCTTGCCAGAGCCAATGGTAAACATGGTGTAGATTTCATTTTTTCGCAGCCTGACAGACAATACCACAATCAAGATCAGAATAAGCGAGGTTGCCACTCCGACAAGAAGAAATACGGTATTAAATATCTGCTTTATCCTGAATATACTTAGCAACAAATTGCTTACTACCTCTTCAGGTACAATAACTTGTGGCATTAATTCACCGGATTCGAATCTTCCCCTGAAAATAGTCTCCGCTTTATGATCCTTGGGAACAAAAATCAAAGCACTCAATGGGTAGGAGTCTACATCACCATGAAAGTGAAAACTATCCATATTTTCTCCACTTATAGCATTATACATAAATAATTTCGCTCCGGCTTTTACCACATTCGAATCGCGCTCAAGTACAATGGTGTTGTCATAGTTATTGGTCAAGTCTTCATGACCATGCCCCAGTCCCATGATCACCCAATTGGTTTTGATGTCTACAAATACTGCTTGATCATCAGGCGAATCGGATTGTTCCAAAACCCCTACAACATTCATTTTCAAGGGATAAACCCCTGCAAGGTCAAAGAAATTTTCAGGTGAAGAAATAAGGCTATCCCCTACATCAATATTCAACTTTTTGGCAACCGAACTTCCTATCACGCACTCCCCAACAAAACTCATCCATCTGCCGGAAGCAATATTAAGGCTTCGAAAATTAAAATAATCCATATCAGTGCCAACAATCGGATGACCCCGTGTCGAAAACATGGTTAAAATCGGAATTGCGTATCCAAACCCAAGCGCGTTTACCTGCTCCATGGTGTTCATGGTAATGGATTCTGTCTTTTCCTGTTGGAAATAAAGCGTGTTGATTACCAAATCTGTCGGGCTGCCTTTTGCTCCGATTATTAGCGGGATTGCCTTTGCCCTGCTTAACAAGCGGGATTCGCTTTCATGAATTAATTTTTTCAATCCATTAGGAAGAAAAATGATGATCCCAATAGAAAAAATCAAGACACTGGATCTCACTTGGTGGAAAGCGATATACTTAAAGGCCAGGTAAAAACTTTGTCGCATTTATAAATTCGTATATAATTCCTGAAAATCTATCACCCGGTCAAAACCTCTGAGTAGTTCATGATCATGTGTGACGGTGATCATAGAAGAACCTTTATTGGCTGCATAATCAAATAATACCTGCATAATTTTTTCTTTATTTTTTGGATCGAGATTTCCTGTTGGTTCATCGGCAAGTATAATTGAAGGATCGTGAATCAGAGCACGGCAAACGGCCACACGCTGACGTTCCCCATGCGATAAATTATTTGGATATTTAGCCAATTTGCTTTCTATGCCCAGCAAAGAAGCTAATTCTGCTGCACGATTCCTCGCTTGGTCATCCAGGGACAAGGCTTTATTTATCCGGTACGGCAATAGGATATTGTCTTTTACTTTCAAATATTCCAACAATTTAAAATCCTGGAACACAAAACCTATATTGGTGAGCCGAAAGGTGCGTCGTTCCGAATCATTCAGCTCATTCAGACTATGCTTATGCACACGTACATCTCCTGTTTGGGGAGTTAAAATTCCAGATATCAAATAAAGGAGTGTGGTTTTTCCAAATCCGCTGGGGCCAATCACTGCAGTTTTTGACCCAGGTAAAAAGGACAGATCATCGATTTTCAATCGAAAATCAGAATCAGGATATCGAAATAATATGTCAGATAAAGAAATCATGATTACAGCCGTACTTCGTCCATGATTTCCAGATCATACATCTTCCAGACGCCATCTATTGGTTTTATTTTAATAATTGCATCAT